>NZ_CP101874.1:0-89896 GCF_031165565.1 Natrinema thermotolerans
CGTCGCGAGCGGCACGGAGAGTGGGAAACGCCCGCCCGCGATTTGTGGGGGTCGTCGCGCCAGTGCGAACGCGACAGATAACGTAACAACCGCGATCGGCTTCAGCCCAATGCCAATACACAGTGGCACGAGAGGGGACCGCTTGCAGGGCGGCCGAACGCAGCCAACGACTGAGTGATCGCTGCCGAAGGCAGTGGGCAGGTGGTGGGGATTCGTCGCGCGGAGAGAGCGCGCGACAATCGTCACGAGGAGAGCCACCATAATCAACGGCTGTGCCGACAGACGGGATTCTCTCGGCTATCCGATCGAAACGGCTTAGCCGATCCCGTGGGACGGTCCGGTCGCCGTCGTGCCGCCGGCCGCCCTGTTACCGCTCACCTGGTCGGGGCGACCGTAGCGGGCGGCGGCGACTTTCGTGCTGTCCGACTGTCGCCGGGACACAACTCCTTTGCCGACCGCTTCCGTACTGTTGATCGCCGGCTTCGGTCGGCTGCTAAATACCAGCTTCAACTGGGGCGGCTCTGCCGCCTGTGACTCCTACGCCCCCTCGAGTAGCAACGCTGACTGTCCCAGCAGACTCCGTTGAACTACCTCTACCGGCTAACTTAGCTGCCTAAGGTAACTCAGACAACTTAGCTGAACCACCTAAGCCACCTAAGGCAACTGAGCCACCCAAGCCAACTGGCCTCGGTGGAAATAAGTAGGGTGGGCAGAATGTTCGGATTGCCTGCCGACACAGCCGATCGGTCTCGAGACCGTCGCTGCGGCGGGCGGAGTCACACAATGGCAGCCAACCACACACCACGAGCTGTTTGTCTCCCAATGCTGAAAGGGGGATTCGGAAAGAGTACGTTCGCAAGCATTCTCGGCGGGATCCTCGGCGACTTCCGCGACCACGACGTGTTAGTCGTCGACCTCGATCCAGCCGGGCACCTCTCGACGGGACTCGGCTACTACACCCGCGAGAACGAATCGGCGACCGATCTCTCGGATGTCTTGCTCGGGGATGCGACACTCGACGCGATCGTGAAGAATCCGGGTCACGGGTTCGATTTCGTCCCGTCGCTGAACCTCGACGACGTGACCGACGAGCTGTCGAAAGACTCGGTGCTGGCCTCGGACTTGAAGGTTAAACAGGAACTCGTCGACAAGCATCTCGGCGAGCAGTACGACTACATGCTGTTCGACGTACCGGGGACTCGGAACAAGCTCACGAACAACGCAGTGGTCGCAGCGCCCAACGCGATCCTCCCGCTCATGCCGGCTCCCGAAGCCCTGAACGGTCTTCGCGAGACGGCGACGCGGTTGGTTGCACCGATTCGGGCACAACTCCCGGGCGAGTTCGAAATCCTCGCGACGGTCCCAAACGACCTCTCGGCGCGGATCGATCACCAGACCAAGGACCGGAAGCTACTCGAGGCGATGAACACGCAGGAGAGTTTCGCGAGTTACCTGCTGGCCGGTCGTGACGGCGTCGATGCCCAGCGGGGAACACTCTCGGACGACTACGACCTCGAGACGGTGCTGGACAACCACATCCCGCCGTTTGCTCGGATCCGGCCGGACGAATGGGACGCGATCGATGCGGGTGAGATCGACCCGCCGAAGCCGCCGATTCGACACACTGGCGCGGTCGGTGACGCCTACGAGAACCGCCAGCCGTTGACGGCCTACGACCCGGAGAACCCACAGCTCGAGTACTTTGGCCAGATCGCGGATATCATCGAACGCGGAGGGATCGACCAATGACGGACTTCGATCTCGGCGAGCCCGCCCCCGACGCTGACGAGGAACCGGACGACGACCAGGACTCGAGCGAAGACAAGACGCCGCCAGAGACGGACCGTACCGAAAGCGACCACTTCGAAAACGTCGGCCCCGACCCGTCCGAAGTTGATCGATCCGACAGCGAGGACGACGAGGACGCCACTCCCGACCGAGACCCGACCGAGACGGGGCCGGCGTTCCCCTACGATGAGGTGAAACAGAGTCCGCTGTACGCTCGCGAGGAGACGTGGACCGAGTTCGAGGACAAACTCGACATGGAGCTCACACCGAATCTCCGGGAGGAAGGGATCCGGGACGACGAACTTCGGGAGATCCACGACATCGTCCTCGAGGTCGCGATCGAGCATCTCGATGAGTTCCCAGAGCGGCTGAAAGAGAAGCGTCGAGAGGCGTAACGCCACTATCTATCAGAAATAGATAACACTTCCAGAAACCGGACTTCTACCGCAGACATACGCACGCGCGTTTCGAGTGGCAGCACACCCCCGGGGGGTTCAACCCGGGATCAAGACTATGGACCTTCCGTCCGTGTAGACTGTGTCGTTTGCGTAAATCGCTGAGCAAACGACAACATATCAAAATTGAAACTATGTACGAACTCAGCGAACTCGCTCGGACGTATCCCGCTCTCGCGGTGGTTGCTGCACTCGGAGCGATCCTGGCCTATGCCAAGGCGAAGGACGCTGTCTATGGCCAACCGCGCGATAACGGCGACTTCGACAAATATCGGGCGACCCGAATCAAAGAAATGTACAGGTACGCATCCTACACGATCGCTTTCGGTATGCTGGTGTGGTTATTCCACGGCTCACAACTCATCTCGTAGATCACCCAGCACGGCTAAGATCGTGTTTACTGATTCTTTTGCTCGCGTTCCTTTCGACAGTCGAGACACTGTTAGCCGACCGATTCGACACCGACGAGGTCTCGAAAACTAACGCTCGAGAGTTTGCGCTGAAACACGCCTTCGAGAACCCCGATGCGGTCGCCGACCTCATGTGCGAGGAAGCCTACGGCGCGACGGACTGATAGCGCCAGTTGTTTGCTCTCTGTGTCTTTTGGCGTGGATCACCTTACGACATTAGGCGGATGCCTACTACTACACCAATGGCTGCAGCGATCACACCCATCATCATTAGTACGCCTACGACAGTTGGGCTCATTGTATCATCTTCAGACACGATATATCCCGTATTGAAACACCGGGGTGGGGTAGGGGGTACCAAGAAGACGGTTGTAAGCGCATCTCTGGCCCGTTTCTAATTTCTTTTATAATATGGTGGCCGACTAGTCGTCTGCTCTTCTACCAGTCGATCGCCACCATTCCACCTTTGCCGCCACCTCGCCGGCGCTCGAGCCACTGTCGGAGCGCCCGAACGCCCAGTTGTGCTACGACACTGCCGAATCCGATCGCGAACCCGTATAGCAGTGCTTTCATCGCAACTGTCGAATCCGACGAACCCGGCTTAAGAGTGACGGGGCCCCCGATTTCGGGCCGATTTCGTCCCTATCCCGAACCTTCGATTCGGTCGGGAGAGACACAGCGACGCCAGCGAACGCAGATTCGATGGGTTACTAAGTACTGGTTAGTACTACCGTCAGAAAGCTCGGCAGTCTGGAAGTCACTCTTTCACGCGTTCCCACACGTCACGAATCCGGTCGTCGCGGTCGCCGTTGTAGAGGCCGGTATCCCAGAAACAGTCGGCGAGATCGTCCTCGTGATACCGCCACTCGCGGGTATGCGCTATGTCCGTCAGGACGTACTCCCAGTGGCCGTCCGAGTCGTCGGTGAGACACTGCGTGACTTCGACCAGCTTCGGGACCGGCTCGGCGTCGTGTCGCCGCCAGAGGATCTTATCCTCGAAGGCCCGGTCCTTGATCGACAGCGGATCGATCTGGTCCCCGAGTCGGTGGATGAACGACCCGTTCCGCTCTCGGATGGATCGCTCGGCGGCGTCGAGCGTCTGTTGCATCCGGTCGGTCCACTCACCGTCGTAGCACATCCGACACCGTCCGTCGAAGAGCAGATACGTCTCCTGACCACAGTCCTCGCAGTCGTCGTACGATTCGTTGCCGAAGCTCAGCCCGAAGACACTCGCCTTCCGCTCAATCCGAGTCAGATTCAACGCACGGATCAGCTCGTTCTGGTCGGGATTGGGACCGAGATCGAGGACGCGGTCGGCCGGGATCGAAAGGTCGTCTACCGGCCGGCCGAAGTGTCGCCAGCCGTGTTCCCGGAACCACTCACCACCGACGAACAGCACCGCGTCCTCGTCGACGCGGTAGCCACACGACCAACACCGAAGATCGTAGTCGTACGTGTCGCTCGAGGCGACCGAGCCGCTGCCCTCGACGTAGCGCACGCGGTCTGACCCACAGCCGCGGTCGGCGTGGAACTTCGCCCAGCCGTTGGCGACCGTCCGGCGTGGCGGCTCGTAGACGGTACTCGAGCGCCAGTCTTCGGTGCGATCGTCGTAGCGGTTCAACTCGCGGAACGGATCGATCTGCGTTTGGTCAGGATCGGTCACTGTCTCTCACCTCGAATCTCGGCGGCCCACTCGGCGGCCCGATCGACTGCGGGGACGACGTCGTCGACGTCGTGGATATCGGGGCGGAAGGTGATCGCCGCCTTGTCGAAGGGCCGCGTCGGGCCGCCGGAGAAGTACTCCTCGAACGACCGCTCGCCGGCCGGGACGCCGTCGGTCGGGACGAGCAACCCGCTCGCGTAGCCGCCATCATGCTCGAGAGCCACGTCGATGGTCGCTCGGCCTCTGTGGTGAGAGACGTAGGCCCCGGTTCGGCACAGCCCGTGGAGGAGCCACGGCGCGGGCACGTCGTAGACGAGTTTCCGCGTCATCCCGCCGCGATCGTGGACGGTCGTCTCGTCGCGAAGTTGCAGGTCACCCATCGGGATCACGCTCCGCGGCCAGCATGTCGTTCGTCCAGGGCTCGTCCTCGGGCAGGTCGTGGTCCTCGATGCCGTGTTCGGCCAGCGCCTCGAGGACCTCACCCCAGTCGTCCGCCCCGCTGATTACGGGCTCGTCACACAGCCGGCAGTAGGCCGTCTCGGTCTCGGCGACCGTCTCGAGGGTGTCCGTCAGTTCGCTTTCGGCCGGCGTCGGAACGGATTCGTCGTCACCCATCGTTCTCACCGTCCTTGAGATCGCAGTACCAGCGTCGCAGCCGTGTGGCCCGGCACTTCCGGATCGCCTGCTCGCATAGTTTACCGTCGTCGACGAACCCGAGGTCAGCCAGCACGGTTTCGGTCGTCCGATAGGTGCTGTTCCCGAGACGGCGGTGGGCCTCGAGGACAGTCTCGGCATCGGCGGCGATCGTCAGGATTTCTGTAAGTGATCGCGGGATCGGACGGGTTCGCTCGCATGGATCGCACTCGAGCCATGGCGGGTCACGGGCGACAGCCGCCCGACTGAGCAGGTCCCGAATCGCTTCGCTCCGATTCGCGTACTCGTCGGCGATCTCGCCGAGCGTCTCGAGCTGATCTCGTTCGAAGCGGGTCGTCACTCGGTTGTCGTCCGCGAGTGGCTGTTTGCTCGAGGACATCGTCAGGCAACACCTCCGGTCTGATCAGTAGCCGCCAAACAAGCAGGGCAGAATTTCTCGTGATACCGAGTTACCTGTAGTCTCTCACAGGAATTGAAGATGGCTCCGTATCCAGAACAGGATGGGGTGATCGCCTTGCGCGACCACAATCGGTTTGTGGCCGTGTGCGTTCGCTGCGAATCGGTATACGCAGCGAAACAACTCCTAGACGGCACAATCCGTCCCATTGGAACAGCGGCCTGTTCCTGTGGATCGGATGATTTCCGCGCGCTAAGGTGAATCGGGCCGATTACAACTAATTCGGCTGCCCCTCTTCCAAGCGAACGCAGTTTTTGGCCACGATTGTTTTCTTGTCTGTAATCCGTGCTAGCGGATCGTCTATCGTTATGAAGATCTTTACACCCAATACACTGGGGCCGCAGACTGATGTCCCTATGCTGGTTAGAAGTCAGTTGCCGTATGTTGGCTCGCTGCCCTAACTGTGATGATGGGCTGGGAGAGCAGGTCGCAAAGTATGCCTCCGAGGGAGAAGCCCTTGTGAATTTCGTCTGTACGAATTGCGACCACGAGTGGTCGACCCCGCTCTGATCTGGCCCAACTTTGCTCTTCTTTTGGATCCCACAGTTCGTGTCTACCTCAGACATCACGACCACCCATCCCCATCGACTCTAGGACACGCTCGCGCTCGAGCGTCCGTTCCCACTCGGCTTTCGAGTGGACGGTGACGATATACTCCCGATCGTCGTTTCCGATCTTCAACTCGATTTGTAGATCGGCCGCCTTCTCGGCCATGTGTTCTGCGGGGTATTCGAAGGTCTCACGCGGGCCGCCGACGTGATCTCGAATAAGGACGTGTGGCTCTGGCTCGCCGTTATCAAGGACATCCCGCGCATGGCCGAGATTATTCCGGGCGATCGACTGTGACGTGCTGATATGGAATGCGAGCGGTTCGTCCTCGCCGTCTTGGTTGACGGTCTCGTAGGCGACGCCCCAGTAGCGATCGTGTGTTCGGTCACGCGACTGGAGCCATGTCGTGACGACGAACCGATGATCGCCATGGACGACTTCGGCCTCGCCGCGATCGGCAACGCCATCGGCGTCCGGGTCGCCGTCCCACTCGAGGACTTTGAAGGTCCACTCGCTCGGCGTCTCGTTGATCCGGCTGAAGTCGGACCAGTGGGGCGCTCGCGGGTCCAGTGCGTCGGGTTTTGTCACTCCCATCTACCTTGCACCTCTGCGATCGGGCTTCGATTCCTGGCTCGTCGTCTCGCTCCCGAAGACAGCGTCGACGCTCGCGTGGCGATCCGGACACCAGCGGGTGAGACACCGGCCACCGATCTTCTCGAGTCCGCACGTCTCGCAGATCTCACCGGTCATCGCTATCACCCGTGCGAACGTCCAGATGCGCCCGCGAGACCGAGTAGGACTCGACGTGCTCTCGCGTGGCCGTCTCTGCCACGTCGGTCCGACTGACCGGCGTCGGCGCGTAGTCGTGGTACTCGTGGTGCTTTCGCACCTCGCCGTCGCGCTCGTCGTAGAACCACAACCAGTCGGTCTCGGGGTCCCGGCACCGCAGGACCTGATCCTTGCCGACGTCTGCCAGCGGGTCGTAGTCGTGGAGCTGTACGCCGCCGATCGGTCGTGCCGCCTGTTGGTCGGTACTCATTGCATCGGCCTCCTGATTCTGGCCGGCTAGCGTGTGCCAGTCGCTGGAATCCTACACCAATACTACTCATATGGTTGCTATAAGTACAGTTTCGACAGATGGGCCATAGATGTCCTCTCACCTACTGCAATCGCTCCAAACCCATTTGTGACCGGCCGTGACAGTTCTGTATGGCCGATTGGCGGTCGGCCGAAAACGGGTGTAGGCCCCACCCGTCTCGCGTACCTGTTCGTTCCTTCCCGATGGAACTATTCCTCTCGAATACCGACTGGCTCCTCTGTCTTCCTACGACTATCATGAGCCCCGCTACAGGGCTGTGGATGAAGTGCTTGGAGCCCGTGAGCCTGAGTCGATAGAGTAGAGAACAGCCTTGATCAGCAACTATAGAAGACCACGTCAGCGGCTTCTTTCTCCCCCTTGACCTGAGCGTTGCAGCCAATATACAATATCCCACCGCTTTCGACATCTCCTTTAATTTGGGCGCCTTGGCCGAGAGTGACGTTCCCACCGCTTTCGACATCGCCTTTAATCTGGGCGCCTTGGCCGAGAGTGACATTCCCGCCGCTTTCGACATCCTCCTTGATCTGGGCGTTCTGACCGAGAGTGACGGTCCCGCCGCTTTCGACATCGCCCTTGACTTGGCCGTTATTTCCAACAGTGACATCTTTCCCCGTCTCAATGCTTCCCTTCTCTTTTCCGTTGTCAGGAACCGTATAAGCGTCCTTGCAGGTGATGCTAACCTGCGAGTCAGTCGTTCGTGTGGCCACCACTGCTGGGTTGCTGCTTACGGTCAATTCGACAGTCACCTCGTACTGCCCGTTGAGTGTCGTCCCACCGTCATTGTCGCAGATCATATCGACATTATAGTCCTCCTGAGAGCCGGCGGCGATATCCGCAGTGAGACCGGGGTTGTCATCAACGTCTCCGGTCGCGTCCGTCACTTCCATTACCGTCGCAGAGATGTCATCTTTATAGAACGCGTTCGCGTTATCGTCTAAACCGTAGATGGTTGCTGAACCCGAGGAGTTCAGTTGCGCGCTCGACGACCGATCGACGATACCCAACAGCGCGTTCGGGTCACTGGCAGTCTGAATCTCCGTGCTGCGCGATGCATTGAGGTTGCTGAAAGCATCCGTCGACGTGAGACCTGTACCGATCAGTCCCGCACCCAAGAGCATTAACACGCGCCTGCGGCTCAACCCATCAGAACTGGATCCCCTGTTTCGTGAGCGGCGGCGCATTTAGTAATTGATACGTATCTAGAGATGAAAAGTCTTCCTCCTTGTATACAAGATTGTTGATGAAGCACCCCATCCTAGTTTAGTTGAATATTATAGACAACGTCAACGAGTTGGCGGTCGACGTGGAATCAGAAGTACGGGCCGCCTACGAGCATCAACATTCAATTCCGAGTATGATGGTCCCATTCAAAGACCCGCGGGTCGATGCCTCTCACGATGAACTCGCTTTGTCTTCTACTGTCCTTCGGCGTTGCAGAATGGTCCCCACAAGAGGTCACTGGCGCCCTTTGGTCGAACTGGGGTATGCAGTCGGTGCCGTTTGACGACCAACTACACCGCTCAGTCGGACTGACGTTCCGGTCGTAGTTCGGGGCGATCTCGTTGATCGACTCGCGAGACATTTGTCCATCCCAGTTCCGTGCCGCGGATGATGTCGATACAACTTTTCAGCATGACAAAGTCGTGAAACTGCTTGTATCCTACTACGAACAGAGGTGTGTATATGAGATACCAGTAACTCTCTCCTTCAATGCTGATCGCGAGGGCGTTCAGGAGCGCGATGAGACTGGTATAGATTGTAGCCAACAGGAGAACTGTCACAAACCCTCCGGTTATTGCCATGTAACCGATACTACCCAGAATGATGATCCCTGCGAGGGGTGAGATGATCATCGTCAACAGGGCGAATGGTAGATGGATCCGGTTCAGATATCGATTGCTTGGCTGAACCTCGTTGAACAGGTGCTTTCTAAGGGTCATAAGATTTCCTCGATACCAGCGGAGTCGCTGCTTGTAGAGGTCTCGCCACGTGTCTGGGGCCTCAGTGTAGACGACTGCCTTGCTGAACCGGACTTTGTATCCCTGCCTGAGTACTTTCAGCGTCGTATCGAAGTCCTCGGTCAGCGTGTGAGGGTCGTACGCGTTGACTTCGTCAAGGACGTCCCGACGGTAAGCGCCGAGACACCCGGGAACGACGGAGACAGCGGAGAACTGGTCGAACGTTCGCCGAAAAACATTGATCCCAAATACGTACTCGAGAACCTGACAGTTGGCTACGAACGAGTCGCGGTTGAAGATCCGGACGTTGCTGGCGACCGCACCGACCATCGGATCCGCTACAAACGGGGCGACGATCTCGCGGAGCGCGTCGGTCTCGACAATGCTGTCGGCGTCGACGGTGACGACAATCTCGGACTCAGCGAACAGGAGACCGTAGTTGAGCGCCGAGTACTTACCCCCGTTTTCCTTCGAGACAACAGTGACGGTATCGGATTCATAGCGACAGGCCTCCTCGTACGTTCCATCGGTGCTACCATCGTCGATGACGATGATCTCCTTTTTTCCGTCTGGATACGCGGCTCCGAGGAGAGCAGCGACTGTCCGGCCGACGTACCCCTCCTCGTTGTATGCCGGGACGAGTACCGTGATCGAGGGGTATTCCGAGATATCCTCAAATTCGTCTCGGGTCGTCACCGCCTGATAGAGGGCAGCAAACGGAATCAACCAGTAACAGAAAATGACGGTGAGCGCGCCTAGATGGACGAGCGCGATGGCCGAGAGGGGAACCCACTCAAGCGCTACGACGCTGATTGTACAGAGGGTGAGAACAAGACCGAGAAGCGACGGTGAGACCCACTGCCGGTACGCGGGACGACGTTCAACAACATAGTACGACCAGCCAAGATATACTCCAAGGACGACCGCATAGGTCGCGATCGCAAACAGTCGCTCCCTCGGTAGAATCCATCCAAGAAGGATGTATGGAACAAGAGTAGCGAGACAGGCGACAACCGGAGTCCGGCCGCGAGCCGTGAGTGAGTCACGCATCTGTTTTCCCCCATTGATCGACGTTTCGAGGCCCGGGTTCGACGGTCTGAATCTGCGGCTGTGACATCCTATCGTCAGCCGATTCCAGTACTCGCCATCCGTCGCCAGTCCGCTTGATTTCGCCGTGCTCGTACTTGTGGGCGAACTCGCCGACTGTCATGAACGTGACGCCGTCTCTGGACTGCATGTGATTGATAAGTCCGCGGAGACGATCCTGCCTAGATTCGGTGGTAAATGTCGGGTAATGCAGGGTCTGGATGTACACCTCTCCATCTCGATACGCGTCGTCGAACGCCGCCTCGAGGCGGGACTGAGCGTAAAACTCGTTGGTCGTCCAGTTCCGAACGAACGACCGGGATGCGGGCAGATGACGGATTCCATTTCGTTCGAACGGGCCAGTCTCATTGTAGTAGGCTTCCGTGAACCATGTGCCGCCGGAGAGGGCAGCGTACTCCTCATCAGCGAGCGCAGCCGCGGTCGCATTGTCGTAATTGTCAAACGGCGGAATAAACGTCGTCGGCGTCTGCTGGAGGCACGCTTGGAGGGCAGTTGTTCCCTCCCGGATCAGGGTTGCTTGTCTCTCGGCCGGGAGTCCGCCAAACTCGCTGCCGCCGTGGAAGTCGGTTCGTTCCTCGTGGCTGTATCCGTGAAGTGCGTACTCGAACGTGTCCGGATGCGAGTTCGCCTGCTCTCGAAGCGAGCGACAGAACTCGTCAGGGAGTTCTTCATTGTCGATTGCCGGAACAATACCCAGTGTCACTGGCACATTTTCCTCAATGAACACGCGATCAACGGCACGTCTCGTCTCCGACCGATAGTTCGGCTGCACGTCGTCGTTTCGGAAGATTACGATCGATTGGTAGTCCATCCATGTCCCGGTCCCGCTCACTGATCGCTCCGGCTGTGTCTCGGTGGGAGAGGCTATAGGCTCGCTTCTGGTTTCAGTTCCCCTGTCTCGGAGCGATGGGGTGATCGGGGCGAGCATCGTCGCTAAAACGAGCAACGCAATCAGGGACATCACTACCACCACCTGAAGAGGACGGCCAGGAGCCGGTGAGGTCGCTGTCAGCCGCGAGCGGATATCTTTGCGGACGACAGTCGGCTCGCGCCGCTGAGACGCATCGCCATTCGATGAGTCCCGATCTATCTTGAAGATATGCTTACAGTCCTCGCATGCGCCCGTCGATTCATCGGAGATAGTCGTCACCTCGTTGATCGGGACATCGCAGTCCGGACAATGCATTCCATCTTCGGTTTGGAACTCAGCCGCTGGTTTGATCGCACCGCAGGATTCGTGTTCGACTATCTGAATCGCTACTACTGCTGAAGAGCCACACTGCGGACAGACTGATCCGGACCCCGCTCCCCCCTGTGTCATCGGCTAGTCCAAGGAGAACGACTATATTTGTAATCATTTGACTACTTGAGTCTGATCGGCGCATGTGACAACAATATTGATAGTAATACCGTCCTACTGAACGCATCAGCGGATCAGTCGGCTCCTCGAGGGGTCGGACATGTTTGAGTGCACTCCGGTGTGCTTGCCGACGGCAGCGCGAGGACTGGGGTTGGGAGACCGTCAAACCGCTGGCCCCGGCGCTGGGGTGGATCCAGACCTACGTCGACGCCGGCGACCGCGTGATCGTCCCGTGTGCCGGCACCGCGCCGGCGGCGATCGCCACCGAACGCGAGTACGGGGACGCCGCCGACGTGCTGGCGATCGACGTAGAACATGAGGCGCGGGCCGCCTACGAACGCCGGCGAACTGACCAACTCGAGTATCAGGCCGGGCTCGAGGCGTTCGCTGGAGAAGGCTCGGTTTGAATTCTGAGGGCCGAAGTCCTATTCTTGGTTTTCACGCCCTAACAATTGGTCTATATCGACTTCCACTGTTTCCCACCCTTTCTGGAGTACCCAGATAAGGAAGGAAAATATGATCGCGATATACGACATGAGGATGGTCGTTAGTCCCACAGATAGGATTCGTGTAGTCGAAAACGGTGACGACACCGTGCCGATCGATTGTAGTGAGCCAAACCAGACGATCATTCCAGAAATGGTAGCAGCGAAGATTCCGATTGCCAATACCTGAACATGCGGCTGTCCTATGAACTCACGGACAGTCGGCTCGCTATTATCCCCCCTCAACTCTCACATCGGGTGGGATCGGCCAGTCTGATTCCTCCCGATCGAGCCAGTAGATCGTACCATTGTTCACCGACTCTTGGCCGATAACCCCGAGTTCTTCCATCTCTCGGAGGCGGTCTCTAATAGTCTCTCTATCGAAATTCCCGTCAAGTTCGGCCTTTATACGTCGAATCGTGTAGTAAGGGCGCTCCTCATGAACAAGTACTTCAGCAACATGGTGCTGCTGGAGAGTACGGTTGTTGTCGATTTCAAGAGGATCTTGCACCCATTCTGGAAGCTCTGAATCTATCATTCTGTATTCGCTGAACCCGCCTCGGCGATTGCCGAATGGCGTTCTTCGTTTTGCGAATACCTGTTTTCATGATCGAATAAAGTAACTATCGGCACTTGACACAGTTGATGCTTCCAACGCATCGGAAACAGAGTTCGGAGGAATCAATCCATGAGTGAATTTGCAGCGATGGTCCTCGGAGGCCTTGTAAGTATACTCTGCCTCCTCTCTTGGTCGATAGTCACGGACGCTGTCCCTGGCCATGTTGGAGTTCGCGGAACATTGTTTGGTTTCATCATCGCACTGATAGCCGGACTTACAGTGTACATTACCTTCACACAGCAGAGGTAGTAGGAGATCAAAGCCCCTCTATTTTATACGGGCGTTCTAAACCCTGTCAGACGTTGTTTTTCGACGTATTCGTTTCTAGCGGAACATATGGCCTGATTCCAACGAAGTAGGGTAGATATCGGTTGGCTCCCGGTCGGTTTCGAGATGCAGACGGGAAAATAGCCGCTCGCTGTTCTATCAAATACCGTAACTTACCATATCAATATAGAAAAAAGCCGGTTTAGACTAACACCGGACAGCGCCGCCGCTCACGATTCAGCAAACCGAAGGAAGGCGTTGCGTTAGTCTGGCGGTGGCTTCGACCCGAGACCGAACATTCCCTCCGCCACAGCGAGGAACCGACTCGCCGTCACCAACGGCGTGTAGTCGGGATCGTCCTCGACGGACAGCTTCACGAGGAGATCGACGAGCCGCCAGCAGTTGCACAGCGTACACGCAAACATGAACCCGAAGAACCGTAGCACCGGGTCTTTACTGCCCGAACGGGGCAGGAAGTGGCCGACCTTCTTGTAGCCGTTCTCGATACCCCACCGGTCGCCGTAGTTACGAATCATTCGGGCAGCAGCGTGTATCTGCTCTTCCTCCGGGATTGTCTCTCGGTTCCGACCGCCACGTTTGTTCGCCAACGGATGATTCGTCTCAAAGACGACGTATTGTTCAGCGCCGTCGATGTCGTCTTCGCTGAGCCCTTTCTCCCCTTCCTCTTCTCGGATGTCGTCAACCAGCGAGTCGAACGGCGACTGGTCGGGGAGTTCGTCCCCACCAGCCTCTTGGAAGTCGGAGAGGAGTCCCTGCCGGAGCTCGGACGGGCCGTCGTTGTCACCTTCGTCCTCTCCGTCGGCGAGCACGTGCGGAACGTAGACTGTCTTCCGAGTCGGCATGCCGGGCCGGTCTTCCTCTTCGATGATGCGCACTGTCTCGCGGTTCTCCCACATCTTGCGCATCCGCCGTTTATCGTCCGAGTCGCGGCTCTTCTTGTTGAGGTAGTACGTGGAGTGTTTCTCGGTAGAGTTCTTCGCCGCTTCCGAGTCGAACCCAGCGTCCATCATCACTATCTCCGGGTCGTGGAGTAGCTCGTTCGCAGTCGCCATCAGTTTGTCCACGGTCTCGCCCTTCGTCATCCCGCGCTTCACCGGGATCGCGTCGAGAATCAGCGGGACATCGAGGCCGACGACTTGGACGGTCGCCCATTGAAAGTAGTGTTGTGGGCGTGTGTCGTTGTCGTTCTTGTACCCGAGTACCCAGTCTTCAGCGTTGCTCCCGTCGGCGTTCCGCACGACCTCGCCTGTCCACGGATGGCCTTTAGTTTGGTCGATCGCCACCTTCATTTTCCCGACGAGTTCGCCTTTACGGCGGGCTTCTGCGATGAGATCTCGCGTGACCTCCTGATGCAACTCGCGTATCTCTTCGATGGTGAACTTCTTGAGCTCGCGTCGGTGTGTGCTGGGGTAGTGGATTTGGTCGTGTCCGGACTTCGCCAACATATTCCCGAGCCCAGACTCGGGGAAAACGTCGTCGCCAGCCGTAGCAAGAGCTGCGTGACCGTCGAAAAACCTCGCTTCCGGTATCTGCCAGTTGTGGTGGCGCTTCAGGTACCAGTGTTTCAGTACCATTGGACGGGCGTGCTCCCACACGTCCGCAGTCTTTTCGATCGTTAACTCCCGAACGGTAGGGTGGTCTTCGGTCGGCTCCTCGACCTCGACCTCTTCTTCTGGGAGGAATACGTCCTCTGGTGCCGGGAAGCCGTTCTCGCGGCAGTACTCGACGAGGCGCTCGGCGATGACTTTGACCGCGCCACGGTGTCGATCTGTGAACGTCTCTTCCCACGTGTCCCGCAGCTGTGTGTAACTCGGTGGGTCGCCACGGGCACCGGGTTTTGGCTCTTCTTCGAAGAACCCGAGCGTCTGTGGCATGTCGCGCTCCGCTCGGATTCGCTTCGCAGTCTGCTTGATCGTCCACCCGTTGACTTCACGGAGGATGTGTGCCGACATCCAACACTCGATAGGTGTGTAGTTGTGGTGCCACTCGGCGCGGTCGTCGGGGATCTCGCCTGAGTATCCGAGCATCGCGGCGACAAGCGTGATGTCTGGTTCGGATACGAACGGAAGGCGTCCCTGTAGAGAAACGTCGATAGGGCCGCCAATGTAGACTGTTTCGGAGAAATCGATCCTAATTCGGTTTGACCCGAAGTCTTCTGTTCCCGAACCCGACACGTATTGAAGAAATAATATTCAAACAGTACTTAAAAGGATACCGACTGGTAAGTGGCTATCAATATCATCGATGAACGCTGTTGTTGAACCCTCAGTAAATGAAAGACATTGACTTGTCACGGTCACTACAGGTGACCTACATAACACAGAGACTAACAGAAGGTATTGAATTTTGATAGCAGTAGTTGGTAATACGGTTTCTTTATTCAGAGTAGTGCGTGAAACTCGCGTTCAGTATAGGTGATGTATGTAGCGAATCCTCTCTCACCGTTCTTGTAAACCTTCCATGAACAAGTAATAAATCCAATAGACTGCGATTCCAGCAACTACGATTCCAACGATACCAAATAATAGATATCCACCGGTGAGGGCTTCCCTTACCCAAGCAAGCCCCACAATCCCGGCTATTGCGAGTAATGCACCAAGTATTGAGCGATGGATTGAAGCAATGAACTTCCCACCATCGGATTTGTTTTGACTCATATATAATTGTTCCAACTCTATCAGTAATAAGTTTCCTGCTGTTCAGTTCGCACGTGTAATGACCGAACTGCCCTGATTCAGTTTCAGGGCCGATTCTGAATAAAGAAATCGCGCTACTATCTACTGATAGAGTAATCCGATCATCAATAGCCGGCTATACTGACATCTATTGAATCGGGTACGGTTTTCTCATCAGTAATCCGAATAAGAAGCGAATGTGTAATGAGATCATCATGGTCGGGGATAAGTGGTTGATCTATAGAAACAGCAACCTGAAGTCCGTCTTCAGTGCGTTCAATCGCATCTAATTCGAGATCGTCTTCAGATCGCATTCCGTTTTGAACAACAAGAATATAGGATTCGTCGAAATCAGTCTCGTCACTAAAAGCAGATACTTGTTCAACATCGTCAAATTCGCTGGCTGCAGTTTCTTCGTCTGCGATAAGTGTATAAGACTCTTCCCTCAGGGCAAAGACATCACGTGGGTCGAAGACATTTCGTTCGAGATATAACGTCTCTACGGTCATACCATCGGGTATTGACGGAGATTGAAATCTGTTCCATGCGAGATACCCTCCTGTCCCAAGACCACCGACAGCAAGGAACTTCCGTCGATTCATAGTCAAATATTTGAGATGAGTCCTCATATGTCTTCGGGAAGCTCAAACCCCGATTTGATCAATCCGCAGCTCTCATCGAACGGCTGTTTCAGAGAAGAATATATCTGAAGAAAAAGGTTTCAGGAAAGCCGTTAAAGAGAATATCGAGAGGCGCGTGCTGAACGCCTGCGCTGGGAAGACGCACCTCTCACACGATAGCGAAGTCGTCAAAACGATATCAACCCCGAACGAGAGTCTACCGTTCATTATGACGTGACGGCGATTGACGAGGGGTTCGAGTCAGACCGTTCGATAGCATCGTCTTTGACCCGCCGTTCGACCAGACACAAGCCGACGACCATACGACGAGATACACGACCGTCAACGCGGCCCTGATCGACAAAAACTCGCAGAACTCGTCCGACCGGGCGGCGCATTTATCGAGTGTGGATGGAACTATCACGATCCCGCTCTCGCATTTATGCGTGAGGCGCGAAAAGTATCACCGCTACCGGCGTAGCTAAGCTATCAGCCAATTTTCTCACCGTTGACCGTCTGGGCTCGCGGCAGTCGAAAATCGGCGTGTGAACGAAGACACCAACCACGACTGAAGGTTCTGCCTGTTTTCTGACACAGCAGTTCGCCGGCTAACGCCTCGCACCGCCAGATGATAAACCGTGATAATTCAACCGATAATCAGCTACTTCGTTGGAATCAGTATGGCGGTTTTGTATATCGAAATTTGATTTATGGAATGTAATTCTACACCGTAGACCACTCGAACAGACCGAAAATAACCAAATTAGGTGCTATTTGATTCACTTGTCTAAATTCACGTTTAACCAAGGGACTTTACGAGGGTCGACACTGTACCCCACATACGAATGTCTGGATCGACGGAACGCCGGGCTTCCTCCGGGGGGACGACCGTCCACGAAGCCATCGAGAGCTACCTGCGCTATAAGATCAACGCCGACGGTTCGAAGACGACCATGCGCTCACCACTGCGTGAGTTCGCTGACCACTGTCGAGACGAGCGTGACCTCGAGTTCGTCGACGAGCTCACACCCCACGATGTCCGCAGTTACAGCGAGCACCTCTACGACCGCGTCGTAATCGACGAGAGCCTGGCGGCTTCAACCGCTCACAACTACTTCGCCTACGTCCGAGCTTTTCTCTCCTGGTCGGTGCGAGAACAACACCTCGAGTCGAACCCGGCGAATACGAACACTGCGATGGATCCGCTTCCAGAGGACGACGGGAAGCGCAAGCGCCAGTATTGGTCTCAAGAAGACCGCGAGACGTTGCTCGAGTATGCCACCAAGCGCGTGGACATGGCTCTGGAAGAAACCATCCAGACCGATGTAGAGAC
The DNA here is from genome assembly GCF_031165565.1 of Natrinema thermotolerans. Taxonomy (NCBI): domain Archaea; kingdom Methanobacteriati; phylum Methanobacteriota; class Halobacteria; order Halobacteriales; family Natrialbaceae; genus Natrinema; species Natrinema thermotolerans. The sequence continues at coordinate 17,521 of NZ_CP101874.1, forward strand.
GGCCTTCCGTGACCGGGCGATCGTCGTCATGCTCGATGGCACTGGGGCGCGTGGTGCTGAGTTGTTCGCCGATCCAAAAGACGACAAGCGCAACGGCCTCCAGTGGAAGGACGTTGATTTCGACGAGCGGCTGATCGAGGTCTACGGCAAGTCCCGTGAGTACGAACAGGCCCCGTTTCCTGCGAGTGTCCACGACGTCCTCAAGCGATGGTACCGTGTGCAAGAGCCGACGACCGAAGCGTGGCCCGTCTTTCCGACCGGTCACTACGGCTCGAAAAAGCGCACACTCGAGGATACACTCGGCGAGAAGGAAGTCTCTCGGGCGCTCGAGGATGGGGGTGACGCCGGGAAGACCGAGGTGCTTGACCGTCTACACCGCGAGCATGAGGTTCCGCCGCCGTCGATCTCGAAAGAGGGCGTTCGCCGGCTGTTGAAACGGCTCACCGACGAAGCCGGGATCGATCCGGACGGCGAGTATGACCATCTGACGCTGCACGGCGCTCGCCGGGCACTCGGTCGCGACCTCTATACCAGCGGGATGTCCGAAAAGGCTCAGGAAGCGTTACGACACAACTCTATCGAGACTACCCATGAGGCCTACGCCGACGTCAAGATGAAGGACGTCTCCGATTCGATTGACGACGTTCGTGGCTGAGAATGAACTTGAGCTATCCCTTACATGCAGTGTTGAACGCAAGCCGTCGCCGGTGATCAACCGCTAGATGCTCTCCTTGCAGTGGCGCCCGCCGAAGAGCTTCGGAGTGTACTTTCTGCGGTCGTGGACGAAGATATAAGGCTTCGCAAGCGCCTCTATGAGGGATTTAACGAAAACCGAGGACGATATCACGCTGGTGCAACACAGGGGAGTGCTGGCCGATGGGAAGGCCGATATCGATCTCATCGTACCACACAACCGGACGCTTTGCGCAGCCGTTTTACTCGATTTTACCGGGTGACAGCACTAGCTGAATTGGTAGCAGGGATGCAATTAGTCGTCAGAGGGGGCTTCCATCTCGTCGGCGTTCGTAACTTCGATTCCCCCGGAGAGTTCGGTATTGGGATACGGCATATCAATTCCTTCGGCGTCGAAGCGCTCTTTGACGGCCTCGAGGAATCGGGCACGGACGGCCCCATAGCTGTGCTTCTTGGGGTCGATCCAGACCCGACCTTGGAGAACAACCGCTGAATCGCCTAACTCCGTCACAGGAGCGGTTGGCTTGGGGTCGTCAAACACGCCTTCAATACGAGATCCTTCATCGATAATGGCCTCACGGGCTTGTTCAATGTCATCCTCGTAGCCAATTCCGAATCCGACTGAGACACGACGTTTGTCGTTCGCTTCGTTATTTACTACTGCTGCGCTCGCGAGGTCACTGTTCGGGACGGTGACGAGCTGGTTATCAAAGGTGTCCAGTTTTGTCACTCGAAGTTGAATTTCGCGCACCACTCCTGAGTTACCGTCCCACTCGATCCAGTCACCTGTGGAAAACGGTTCGTCCTGAATGATGAACACGCCAGCGACGAAGTTGGCGATCAGATCCTGGGCAGCAAAGCCGACCGCCAGTGCGAGTGCACCAGCGAGGGTCGCGAACGCTGCGAGGACGACGCCGAAACCGGCGACTGTCGCGGCTAACGCAACTGCAACGACAGCAACCACTACAACGGTTGTACTTACGGCGAGATCAATAAGGGTTCGATCAAAGCCACGGTGTTCAAGCCCCCGTTCGACTGCCCGGGACATGAAGGACTTCCCAATCCAATAGATGAGTGCGAAGGAAACGACGAATAGGACAACAGTTGTAAACGCACTTATGAGATCTGGGATGTACTGTTGTAGATCAATGGGAGCCGCTTGGAGTGATATCATATCAACTTCATTCGGTACATGACTAGTTATAAGATGGGGTATATGCGACGACTTACGCGGATATGTTTAATTATTCTTCTTTAATATAATATGTAGTTGTAACGAATGTGTTACGCAAGAACGTTCGATGCTTTCGACTGCACCCACAACAAGCGACGCTCTTCTACAGCGTCACGGAACTCTACCAAGAGTGTTTGCCTACAGAAGAGCGGTTGTCCTTGAGTTCGGACTATAAATCGAGATACTGGTCTTCCCATTCACATCGCGCTTCGAATTCACGCAGTCCATGCCATGTAACTGTGTGCATGTTCGTCCGTTTGTCCAGTTGTATGAGTTTACCCCGAAGTCTCGACAGCCGGTACAGCGTGAGTCCGTGAGATCATCTCATTGTTGTTGACGACTTGGCGAAGTTCTTCGTAGGGATTGCGTCCCTGCTGGCGCCATGTCGCCAGCAGGGACAAGATCGTCTCGTGAACGAACATACCTCGATCGTTACGGAGTGTCCCGATGATTTTCCGGAGAACGACTGGTTCACGAAGTGCGTTCTCAGCTGCGTTGTTCGTCGGGGAGACCGCTGGCTCACCGACGAAGGTGAGCCAGTGGTCGATCCCTCCTTCGATTTTCCCGAGTAGTGTTGCCACTGGTTCGTCGGTTACTGACCGCTCCACGAGTGATCTAAGCCCGTTCTGGCATGAGCGATGCATCTGTGCTCTCTCACGAAGACTCGGGTCGGTCTCCAGCCACGACTGGAGACCGACGAACATCTGCTTGAGATACCGGTAAACGGGTTCTGCCTCCTCGTGGTCACTAGCAACGTCTTCGGCTTCCCGGAGAAGATGTGCCCAGCATCGCTGAAGGTTACTGCTGAACGCTGGATACGCCGTCCACCCATCGCAGACGACCGTTCCCGCGAAGTCCTCGCCGAGGACTTCCGCGGGAACATCACTTCCACGACTCTCCCTTACGGCGTATAGCGTGTGCTCGCTCGTCCGAAACGTCCAAATCCACGCCTGCTCACCCTCGAGTTTGATACCGGTTTCGTCAACGTGAACGATCTCTGCTTGCTGAATCTGTCTTCGAATCTGTTCGTATTCGCAGCGACCGGCGCGCGCAGCGCGCTCGGTCGCGTGCCACGCGGACGCGCCCGAGAGTTCTAATCCATGCAGTTGCTCGAACCGGTCAGCGATTTTCCGGTAGGGGAGGCGGTGATCGTACCGAGAAAGTGCTGCTTGAGAGATGACGTTCACCCCGAACTGCCCCTCATCGGGGCAGTCGGGGTGTGTAGCAACGGTTTCTGTTCCACAAGAGCTGCACTGGTAGTAGTGACGGTTGTACCGGGTGATTTCTGGTGGCTGTGGATCGGGAACCTCCTCGACGAGTCGGGGGCTGACGCCCATCGACTCGTCGAAGTGTTCGCCACACTCGGGACAACAGTCACAGGTGACATCGATCTCTTTGTCGGGATCTGCTGTTGCACGCCACTCAGGGTCGTGACCGTCCTTCCGTCCGGGAGTACCGCCATCGGTTCGGACATTCTCGTCTTCGTCGTCCTGCGAGGTCGGGGACTCGTCAGTCCCCGACCGTCGCTTACTGGGCGGTGTATGCGGATTTTCGTATTTGCGAAGGCGTGTTTCGAGTTCTTCTCGCTCGTCCTTCTGATCGATTTTCTTGTCCTTTCGCTTGTTCTTCCGTTCGAGTTCTTCGACTCGTTGCTCAAGTTGGAGAAGCCGAGAAAGGAGCTCTTCTTTGGTGAAATCGTCTGCGTTCACAGATTCCACCAACCAGTAGTGACAGCAGAAGTAACGGGATGGGCTCCGCTGCGGAGCCCATCCCTGAGAATCGTATCCGATGTCTGCTGCCTGTTCATATCGCGTCCGTTGAACGCTTCCTACGAGAGAGTACCGAAATTAGCCCGGGCTAAACACATACGGAAATCTAAACGAAAAGCAGCTCGAGTTCCCCGTCCCACCGGGGCTGGGGTGTATTGATTCCACGCGAGTCCCCAAGGGACGAGCGCGGGCGGTATGAAATTCGCCATCGGCCGTTCCGCTGGCTTCGTGCCAGAGACTACGGCGAAGCCACGGGCCACCGCGCCCGTGGTACTTCACACGATGTCCGCGTTGTCCAAATCTTGGATGAATAGGCCCGTATGAAGTCAATACCCGCTACGTGGCTCTCGCACAAGTCGGCGGAGATCATCCTCCTCAAGAGGACTGATGACTACCTTGTTATTTGGCCATCGGATTTTTGTATCGCTAATGATTCCCATTACAATGGGAGGCTGCTGCAGAAAGACACCACCCAATCAACTCACTAACGGTTAGGCAGCCTACGCCTCCCCAACCCCACCAACAGTTGTGTCATGATACCCAGGCCACCGACTGCACTAATGTGCGGTGGTCCTTTATTCGAAGACAGATGTGTACCGCTTCAGGGTTACATACGGACCTCACGACTCCTCGTTCGGTTCCACTTCTTGATGTCTGTCTGAAGTGAAAGTTGACTAATGCCCATAGAGACGATTTCTAGACGATCTTGAGACAGATAGTTAGTTGAATGAGAGCGTGTCATACAATGGTTCTCAACAGACATTATTCACGACATATATGTTGAACAAAGCCAATGACTGGCGAAACTACAGGCTCATACGCGAATTGAGAGCTGTATAATCGTCAGGTAGAGGGTGTGAGTCGTATTCTATGACACGCTGTGAATGAGTCTGAGTACGGGTCAAAATCATTATTGGAGTTCCATACGAGTAGTCAGAATGTCCATTTATGGTGCGGCCAACGCAGCAGCGCGAACGTGATCAGACGTCGGTAACGGAAGCCGACGAATATGAACATGAACATGAAAATGAGAGTGAAGAGCAGACGTGTCCTGAATGCGATTCAGGCGCTCTCGTTGCTAGCAACGATAGTAACGAGATCATTTGTGAGGAGTGCGGCCTCGTTATCGAAGAGCAAAATATCGACCACGGTCCAGAATGGCGCGCGTTCAATCATGCCGAACGGCAGAACAAAAGCCGGGTTGGTGCACCCACAACCCAGACGATGCACGACAAAGGGTTGACCACCCAGATCGACTGGAAAAACAAGGACGCACACGGAAGATCGATCTCCTCAAAGAAGCGGAATCAGTTGAATCGACTGCGCAAATGGCAAGAACGGATTCGAACCAAGGATGCAGGTGAACGAAACCTCCAGTTTGCCCTTTCAGAAATCGATCGCATGGCGTCGGCACTCGGTGTCCCCCGTTCTGTTCGAGAGGTCGCATCAGTGATCTACCGACAAGCGCTCAGCAATGACTTGATTCGTGGACGGTCTATCGAGGGCGTCGCAACGAGCTGCCTCTACGCTGGCTGTCGTCAAGAGGGGATCCCGCGGAGTCTTGACGAAGTGACTGAGGTCTCTCGCGTCGGGAAGAAAGAAATCGGGCGCACATATCGTTATATCGCTAAGGAACTCTCCCTCGAGATGAAACCAGCCGACCCCAAAGAGTACGTCCCACGATTTTGTTCTGACCTCAAGGTGGGTGAAGAAGTGAAGATGAAGGCGATCGAAATTATCGATGAGTCTGCTGAACAGGGTCTGCTTTCAGGAAAGTCGCCAACGGGATTTGCCGCAGCAGCCATTTATGCGGCATCACTTCTCTGTAACGAGAAAAAGACCCAAAAGGAAGTTGCTGAGGTTGCGCAGGTGACTGAGGTGACGATCCGGAATCGGTATCAAGAGCAGATCGAAGCGATGGGTATCTACTGAGAGGACGATGCACTGCTGCTACGGAACGACTAGCCGCCGAACCAGCTACTCGTTGGCCGCAAACTCGCCGAGAACACGGTCACCGAACGCAAGCACGAGTAATGCGCCGACAAGATCGAAGACGATGTCGAAGAACGTGTCTTTCCGGCCGTACGTGACGAGTATCGGCTCGAGATCCAGTCGTTTCGCCGTTGCGTGAATAGCATACTCGAGGAGTTCCCAGGCGAACCCGAGACTGATGGCGGCGGCAACAACCCGAGGAACAGGATCACGATCCTTCCGGCGGCTGGCTACATAGACGATTCCGGCCAGAATCGACGAGGAATGTGCGTGTGTAAGGTGATCCCACCACCAGACGTCGTCATAGGGACCGAGCATACCGACAGCATGAGTAACCATCGCAGAGTTTACATAGGCTCGCTGCCACGGTCGGAGTTTAACACCATACGCACGCGTGACGACCGTAGGAAGATATGTGCCGATCGCCGCAACGACGGCATTGACGACCGCGCCTGGATCCCGGCGTCGGAGTCCGACGAGGAACACCGTGAGTAGCGTATATCTGGCCTCACGACCCACTCCCTGTTCAGCTGTCGACATTTTCTGTATACAATAGACTGACTACGCAGACCACATAGCAGTATCGTCCTGAAGACGGACCCAGACGCCCCAGATAGTTTTAGTTGTACTCGTCCATCGTTCTCAGTGACAGTCATAGACTCTCGATGCATGCTGACGACGATCTAGAACTGATTTCATCACAGTTGATACGTGGGCCTGCTTGCGATTACCGTAGCTCGATACTGAGGAAGAGCCGCTAGTGAGGACTCCTAGTTTTAAGTGATATCCATGACTATCAGTGAGGCAAGAAGATAGGAGGATATACCCACCGCTCATCGGTGTGGGTCGCAGGAGAACGGGGGCGTCAATTCGCCCCCTGAGTTGGCTACTCAATCCTGCGACCCGGATCGATATAAAAGTTTGCCTCTCGAGGAGCCGTGGCTCTGTCCAGTATGGTGTCCCGTCTCCGTCGAGAGTCGTCTCTCTCCCCAGCAGCATCGCGACTCGACCGACAACCAGCAGTACACGACTACAACAACCCTCCATGACAATTGGAAAAGATCCGGACGCAGTTGACGCAGAAACGCCCACTGATCATGACGTTGCCGCCGCTCTTGGCTTCGACAGCGTCGATACGCACACCAGCACAGACCTGACGGCCGACGACGGTGATGATGAACTCCCGAGTCGCGCAGAGATGTGGGCCATCATCCAAGAGCAGTCACAGACGATCGACCGCCTCGAGGAGCGTGTCGACGAACTCCAGCAGGAACAAAACCGCGCCGATCGCAACCGAAAGGAGATCGCCAGTCAACTCCACGAGATCACCGAGTCGGTTGCCGAAACCGACGAGACGGCTGACAATGCAAAGGAAATCGCGAAGACTGCAAATGCGAACGCAGAGCAGGCCAAGTCGATTGCCGAGACTGGTGAGACTGCGTTCGATCGCGAGGATCCAGAGGAACTGCCAGGTGGCATCGAGCCCTCGAGCAGTCCGCTGGATTTCCTTGCGAACTGCCGCCAGCACCGCGTCAAAACACACCTTGTCGATCAGGGGACACCGCGGAAGAACCGATTCCGGGCACTCCTTGTGATGAAGCGCTGGGACGAGTTCGCAACCAAGCGCACGAACGGGAGCGGCATTTTCTGGACACGAGACACTGTCCGGGATGCGCTCACTGCAATCCTCGGAAAGCGTCCCCACGCACAGACACTCAAGCGCGTGTGGAACGAGATGATCGCGATCGGAAGTTCGGACGTCGATGTCACTGAACGACGTGTCTCTGCGAAACAGACACCAAAAGAGATCATTGCGATGGATCTCGAGACTGCTGAGGGACTGCTTGACGCCCGCTACCACCACCTCGAGTTACTCGACTCGAATGGACGGGTCACTGGTGGTGTCACACCCGTTGTGACCCAGAACGACAGGGCAGAGGTGTGAGAAAGCGGTTGAACCCATCCCGAGAGGGAGCATCTCTCTAACGAGCACACCGAACGGATCTGGTCGTCGTCGGACCACGACGACGTCGCCGCTACTAATAGCTGCAGGTGTAAGAGAAGACCCTCCCTTTCAGAGACAGTGTTTGTCCCTCTAACGCTGATTCTGGGGATTCGGCTTTGGATCTACTCACAACGGGTGTGATCATGACCGGTTAGTTATGGTCTGCACGATCGCTCTTTCACAGGAGAGGATCGTCGTGAGATCGACATGGTGAGATCCTGTCCAATAGAACGCCATGAATCACTGGGTAATATTGTGGTAATTAAGAAAGTTTGATATGAATTCAATCAAAACGGTGACTTGGGCGTGGGGAGTGTCAGGGGGGGAAACCGTCCTCACGCTCAGTCAGAGGCACATCTCAGACACACGGACTGTGTCGAATACTCGTCTCCACACGAGTCGTCGAACACGCTTAGCAGCTGGCCGTCGATCCTCTCCTCACGCATGATGCCGAGTCCGTCGGGATTGTCGATGTCCTTGAGAGTGGGTAAGCAGACCAGCAGACAGCAGGAGAAGCATTGTCTATTTCATATCGCCCCAAGGGAAAGTAGCTCGTCACTCTTGCACAGTTGGGAAACAGGTTGATATTCCTGTAGGACCGACTTTCGGGTAGCGTGGACAAGGCGGGTCAACCTACGCCCCTGTACCGTTGACCCTTCCTCGATCACAAGTCAGGGGGAACACTTGTCCGGGCCAGCCGAGATCGGCACGTCCCACAAGATCCACAACTGGTTTCGTCTCCGATCTTTGGCTTTCCAGTACCATCCAGCCTTCGAGAACCTCATGCTGGCCTCTGGCCGGCTTTTCTATGAACTCGAGAGTGAGTAGTTCTCAGTCCGTCCGGATGGGTTCGGGATGATAGCTGTTGGATGGTACATGAGTAACTGTCTCTATTACATGAAAGAACGAGACACGAGAATTCATATCATGATGTTCATCAACTTCTATAAGTTAATTGAATTAGATCTATAAATATCTATGAATTTCACTGGGGATACTAATTCCTGTTAATAGTCCCTAGAAAAAACTTTTATACAGCATATACAATAGCTATTCTATGAACTTACAGCCCAAATGTGGTAAATGATGTGTAATTCCAACATTATGTGTGGCTCAGTCAAATTGACTGACGAAGTAGCAGTCCTCTCACAACCCGGGCCACACGTGTCTATCAGTTTCCAAGGCGTACTGACCGAGAAGTCGTCGTTCGCCGAGACTCGTTCTCGTAGCCCTCGTGGTAAGCTAAGTGAGCAATCTGAAGCGGGTCTTGATAGTGTAGCTCTCGAAGTGCTGTTCGAACATTCCTGCAGATTACTCCACTAATGAGTATCGATTCCCCACGTAATTCATCAGAACCGTCGTCTGAATACTCCGATTTGCCGACTAAGTTCCGAGAGGCGTGCAGACGAGTCGCGCCAGCAGCAACCTCACTTGCTGTGTGGCTGACCTTCATTGCCCTTGCTTCCGGATCGGTAGCTGCCCAATCGAGTGTGGGTGACGTCTACTGTGGAACCGGTGTTGAGACTGGTATTGGCATCGTTTTCGGCGCTGTTGCTGGTCTCGGTCTTCCTGCAACGGGATTCTACGTCGGTCGAGCTGGCCTCTCGTACATGCGCGCTGGTGGGAATCCAGAAAAGAAGAATCAGGCCAAAGAGCAGCTCGTGATGTCGGGTATCGGGTTTGGGATCATCGTCCTCGCCTTGATCTCGCCCGAACTGATTGACAAGATTGGCAGTCAGATGGGATTCGGCTTCTCAGACTGTGTCAAACCTTTCTGATCACCAGAGCTTTCGGTTGATAGAATCCTAATGACCCCGTCACGTGTAATCGCCGCCGCCGTCATGCTTCTCGTTGCAAGCGGAGGCGCTGTGTTTCCGGCTGCCGGTGTCGCTGTTGCCGAGCCGAACTCGAGTTCGAACACGGCGATTCCTGCCGATGGGCCAGATTACGGCGTGAACGAGACACGGTTCCCGCTGTTGTGGTCTGAAGACCTTGATCAGCAAAACCGCTCGAGCGATGAATTCGAGGACACCATTCCTTCTGAATTGGAGTTTTCGGCCCGGCTTGCAGGGTCGACGGATGTTCCGTTCGAGAAACCGATCGAAGACGTCGAGAGGTGGAACAGCGGTGATATCCAGGACTTTGATCCTGGTGGCGAGAAAACCTCTGTCCATCCTGAAGGGGCACACCTCGAGGACGGGATCTACATTCGGGATGCACACGCGAGTATCGCGGCAGTCCAGCCGTCGACGGTGCTGCATTCAGGGAATACCTCGACGCAGTACATTACGCCAGATGGCCAGGTTCTCACGATAGCTGACTATCGAGTCCGTGTTCCAGACGATGATACGAGCGGCTCGGTTCGCCATCACTGGTCGATTGCTGAGAGTGCTATTGACACGGTTATCCTACAGACAGAGAGCTGGGTACTCGACGCCGATCGTGGCCATCGCTCCACGCTCGAGTATCGGGGTCTCTCGGGAACGCAGAATCTGACTGTCGAAGCCACAATTACTGCTCGTCTTCGCCATGAAACCCGGACGTGCACGGATTACAATAGCTCGATCGGATCCTGTGAAGGGTCATGGGAAACAGAAGTCGACTATCCAACCGAACAAGTAACAGCGACTGATTCACGCCATGCCGTTGTCACGCAGATCAACGACAGAGGCGGCAAGCGCGTTACGTTCGAGAACGAGACAACTCACACCGGCGCTGTTATTCATCCGGGAACTCGGTGGTCAGCAATCGATGTTGGCAGTGACGCGCGTCTCCGTGGAAACTGGTGGTTCTATTCCGCGGGAGTTGACGGCTGGCAGACGATGGTCTCTCGGACGGACACAGAGACGACTCAGACGAACTCGTCTGTTCGTCCGGCACAGCTCCACGCTATCCCCACGCAGAAACGGCCAGATATGCCGAGCAAGGCAACGGAAGATGCTGAGCCGCCGTTAGTGATCGAAGAGGCGTGGGGGAGCGAACACGCTGGCCCGTCTCTTCCCGGTGAGATCGCCATTCCGACAGTTGGCAACTATACGAATGCGACATCAATCGCCGTCCGATCAGAGACCCTTCCAGCAGCGACCTTCGACGACGTGACCGTTCACGGGATTGTTCGAGGCCAGTCAGAGACGATTTCAGTCACCGACAACGGAACCGTTCGTGACACAACTCTCGAGTTGACGGTTCTCGAGGCGAACTCGTCGGGAACGCTTGTGCAGGCCACAGTCACGGAGACGACGACCGGCGATCCGGTTACGACTGGGCAAGTCGAAATCGGCAATCAATCGGCTGCGCTGAACGCGAGCGGAATGGCCGTCTTCGAACTCGAGAAGCGGTCATCCTCGCTTATCACTGGCCAATATGTTCCAGCAGACTGGTGGCATGCCGATCAGCTGTACTCAGCAGCGGAGGATCGGACGACAGTACCCCCAAACTATCCCGAGTTCCAGAAGCTCGTCCAGCTGTTCCTCGTGACGCTGCTCTGGTTCCTCCCGGCTGCTCTAGCTGTCTACGGCTTTGACTACCTGACTGGCGGTGCGGTCCTTGGACTACGAGACTATTAATGACAGAGAACACCAATACAGACAACAACAGTATCGCTCGCCGAACAGTCCTTGCTACCCTTGGTGTGAGTACAGCCGCTCTTGCTGGCTGTACGTCGGGTACATCCACAGACCCATCGAACACCAGTAACAGTGCGGATGGCAACGGGATTAGTGCAGGAGAGAGTGATGTCTTCACTTCTGTCGAGATGGGTGACGCAACCCTCGAGATCGAAGTTGCCGATGATGCGTCAGTAGAGTTCATCAACCTCATTGACCCCAACGGCGAGTTGTTCGATCAACAGCGTCTCGCGACCGGTGAGACCACGACATCGTTCGAAATTCTCGGTCGCTACGAGGACAGTGTCCCCACTGGGGACTATGAACTGATTGCTCTCGATGGAGACGAGCAGGTCGACACGACGACAATCACGCTCGAGGCAAAGTGTGCGATTACGGATGTCCTGTGGGCAGCGGAGAATCCCGACATGGAGTGGGACAAGAATTCGCCTGTTTGGGATGAGTACGCAGCAGTCGTTATTGAGAATACAGGCACGATCCCTTCGTTACTTACTGAACTTCGCTGGCAGGGTTCACCAGTTGCCCGACTACTGTCAAATGAATCACAGTCATATTACCACGAGACACACTTGCCGCCGGGAAAGACTACAGTCTACTCTAAGGGATCTGTCTACGCGACAGATGGTGCGGTGCACTCGCTAAACTGTGATGAACTCGGTACGGAACCGATGACTGTCACCGCTCATGTCCAAGTCGGATCAAATCCCTCGTACACCCAGCAAATCAAGTACGGAGATAGTCAGTCATGCGATATCACTATCGTTGATGGCAGCACTGGCACATCCATATCTAGCGGAGGTGAGAATTAGATGGCATGGTTGCAAGAAGAAGTCGAGAATGCAATCAAGAACGTCATTGAGGATTTCACTGACGCACTTCTCAGTCTGATCAATGACATTTATGACGCAATCCTAGCACCTATTGTCGGCGTTCCAGCTCCAGTATCGGACTCTGGATATATGGTCATCGGATCCCCAGATAACGAGCCATGGGTGAGTTTGTATCAGGACGTATACCTCGCATATATTCTCCCACTTTCCATCATGATGATAATTGTCGCTTTTGCTTTCGTTGGTCTCCGGTCTGGCTCCATGAGCGAGTACCGTCGAAAACAGCTCCTACGGCGGCTTGGGCTCGTATTTATGGGTACCTTTGTCTGGTTCCCATTGGTATCGATCCCACTGCAGTTCTTTGACGCAGTAGGCACGACTCTTGCCCCAACTAATGAGATGTCAGCAGGACTTGGTGGACTTATTCGGTCTTCTCTCGGTGGGACGTTCGCTATTCTGGCAATGGTTGTCATATCAAACCTCTTTTTGGTCGTTGCAGGATTCGTCGTTGCTTTCCGCTGGATCGCTCTCTATGTACTCACACCGATTATGCCGCTACTCGGTGTCCTTTGGTCGATAGAGGTTTGGCCGTTCAGTCCAGCGGCGAATATGGCACGTCGAGTCGCAGGAATTTATCCTGGATTAGTGCTTGCTGGGATTCCACCAGCGATCCTCTTCCGGATTGGATGGGAGGTTGGTGGTCTCGAGACTTCTGTGAAAGGGCTCTTCTCCTTGTTTATCGGATTGACATTGATCCCTGCAGCGATTATCGCGATGGTCATGACGGTCTACTGGAGTAGCCCTGCAATGCGGACGATCGCCCAGAAAGGAGCATCTACGACGAATCCTGCAGCGGCCAAAGCTGGCGCTGCAAAGGCAAAGCGCACCTCTGGAAAGACGGTCCGTGGTGCCCGAAACGTCCACCGTGGATACGCAGAGAACCAGGTTGGTGCCGTCACGAAAAGCGGCCAGACGACACTCGAGAGCGGCGATTCGAAAGCATACAAGCTTGGCTCGTCGGCTCGCTCAACGAAGGATCACGCCGGCCGCTACAACAACTTGCGGAAGTCGAAGACAGGACGAATGCGCGATAAAGCAGCTGATGATACTCGCAAAGCTACACAGAAGGCGTCGACTCGAGCGAAGCGTGGGCTCAAAAACACGAAAGAGAAGGTCTCGAGGTGGTGAGTTCGATGAGTACCAACACTGAAGACTACGAATACAACGCGCGAAAGATCCACCAGTCCTTGGGTGGCACAACGGCCTTCTTCCGGGGCTACACGATCGGTGAACTCATGCTGTTTCTCGCAGTGGCGTTCGTCACGGTCGTTGCAGCGACGTTTGTTCCGGCAGCACTGACAATTCCGATACTGGGACTCGGGATCATGCTCGTGACGTTGCTGTTCTTGCTCCACAAGGTCAAGCCCCGATATCTGTGGCTCACTGAGTGGCTTGTTGCCCGTCTTAGCTGGGCGATCAAGAACAAGGAGTACACGCACGGCGGTGAAGACAATAGTGAGGTCCGGTATCTGACTCGCCTCCAGCGAGTGTACCCACACGCGATCGAACGAACGGATGGCACACTCGTTGGGGCGATGAAAGTCGAGCCCGCGAACATGGCCCTCGAGGACGACGATGCGTGGGCGAAGGCTGTCCAGTCGCTCTCGGAGTTCGCTAACTCGACTGTCGACTTTCCGGTGAAGATCTACGTCACTAGCCGCGAGGTCGATGACGACGAAACCATCCGTGCACACCAGGATCGACTCGCTGACGCCGACGTCCGCTCACGTCCCGTGTTGAAACGGCTGCTCGAGGAGTACGTTGGAGCGAATACGACTGCCAACGGCGAAATCGACTCGGAGACGACCACAATCCGCGAGTACTACCTTATCACTGCGGTGAACGACAAGGATGTTGAACACTTCGACGCAACTGATGACAGTGTCCTCGCCTATCTTGCTAACCTTCCTGCTCTTGGACGGTTCTTCGGTCGGTTCCAAACTGAGGATCTGACCGACGCCGAGCGAGAGCAATTCAAAGAAGAACACCTCGAGTCACGACTCACACAACTCCGCCGTGGTGGGTCGTCGCTCTATCGGTGTTCGGTCAGCCCCGTCGATGCCTACGACCTCGCTCGGATCACGAAGGAGTACTGGACGTGCCATCCCGAAGAGTACGGCAATATCACGAACGCTCTCGGCACGTTCCCGGTCGTCTCCCACGGGATAAGCGACGGTGTCCCAGCAACACCGGATCCCAATGATGTCCTTGATGCGATGGCTGAGCACGACAGTGATAGCCCGTCAAGCACGGCCTTGAGCGATCGGGCGGAGGACACTATCGACGAGGATGCTGTCGACGACTCGTCAACCGGAACTGACGATCGGTTACCAGACACGTCGACAATACACCAGTCGGTGGTCGCACCGTCGACAGTCGACTGGGAGACGACCTACGCCGTGATCAACGACGAGACGTACGTTCGCACGTTCTGGATTGAGCAATTCCCTGAGGAACCGCCAGATGGCCTTCTCGAGCGACTGTTACTCGACACGGAGTTGCAGACCGACATCAGCATCCATCTCGATCCGTTCGACAGCCAGTCGGCCCAGGATATGATGGCAGACTGGATCTCGGATTTGAAGATCAACCAGCACGACTCGAACAGTCTCAAATCCGAGGATCTCCAGGAAGACATCGATCAGGCGAAGTACATGCGGTCGCTCGTCCGTGCGAACAAAGCGTCGTTCTATCGCGGTGGCGTATTCATTCGCCTCGCCGCTGATAGTCAACAGGAACTCGATAATCAGACGACGCGTCTCCGCTCGATCATCAAGGATGCGCCGGCGAACTGTACGCTCAAGGTTGCGAATCGCTGGCAGGAACGTGGACTTGCAACGGTATCACCGCTTGGCGCGAACGAACTTGGCCGTGACCGCATGTCGACGCTGACGAACCAAGCCATCGGCGCGATGTTCCCGTTCTCATCGAACTACTTGATGATGGACGAGGGTATCGAGTACGGCTATCACGGGCACAACGGCTCTCCGATTCAGCTCAACCCGTGGGAGCTTGAGACGGGCCACAGTGAGCTCGTCGTCGGGATGCCGGGTGCTGGGAAGACGTTCGGCGATATCATGCGCCACCTTCGGATGATGAAACGCCGCAACGACACGATGCTGGTTCTCGTCGATCCAGTTGGTGGCTTCCGTGGGATCGCAGACGCGCTGAACGCGAAGACGATCACTGTCGGTGGCGACACGAAGCTGAACCCACTCGAGATCCGCGAGACGCCCCAGCATGTCCTCGATTCCGGTGACGGGATCTCGCCGTTGTCGGCGAAGAAAGACGAAGTCTACGCTGTCCTCGAGAACTTCCTCGACGCTCGCGATATCGAACTCGGAACCGAAACGGGTGTCCTCTCGTACGTCATTGATGAAGCCTACCGGCAAGCGGGGATCGTTGAGGACGATGTCTCGACGCACACGTCGGCAAATTCACCGACGATGCAGGACGTCCATCGGATTCTCTGTGATATCGCCGAAAACCCGGACGAGCACAATATCGCGGAGTCCGAGTCAGCTCGCGAGCGTGCTGCACAGTATGCGGACGAACTCGCGATTGCGTTCCAGCCATTCCGCGAGGGTGGCTCCTACGAAAACCTCTCGCACCACTCTGAGATCGATATCCTCGAGGGCGACAACAAGGTCGTCTATATCGACCTCGGTCAGATCGAGGGCAGTGCATCAGGAATCGATCGCCAGACGTTCTTGATGCAGCTGCTACTCTCGACGATCTACCAGCAGGCGAAAAACACCCAGCGAAACGTCGAACTCGCGATCGACGAAGCCCACTATCTCTTCGAGGATCAAGCGAATCTCGACTTCCTCGAGACAGCGTTCCGGCACCAACGTCACGCGGGGCTTCGGATGGTGTTACTCTCTCAGACGGCCCAGGAGTTCTACGAAACCGAGCAGGCGGAGAAGATCATCGGCATGTGCCCAATCAAGGTTCTCCATAAGCTCCCTGAGCTGGATGACCGGACGGCTGACAAGATCGGGCTAACCGAAGAGCAGCGCCGGTACGTCAGGGGTGCCGATGCTGGGAACGAAGATCTTGGCTACAGTCAGGCACTTGTTCGCGTCGAAGAACACGGGACGTATCCGTTGCATATCGTTGCTGACGACTTCGAGAAACGAGTCATCGACTACGAGCCTGAGGATCAGGCCTTCATTGAGCAGGCGATTCGCGACGAGCCAGCAGAGTTGCTCGCCTTCGAAAAGTTCGTCGAGAACGAAGCTCAGCGCAACGCGCTTGCAACGCGTCTCGATCTCAGTGCAGACGCCGCCAGTCGACTTCTCGAAGACGATCTCACGAAAGAGGAGGTCCTCGATGCGGTCGTTGAGCATTCCCTCGAGACGGATGGTAAGAAGTCGCCTGTCCGACCAGACGGTGGGGAATCAGCTATTGCACAGGACACGACTGAAACAGAGTCTGACACCCAAGATCATGACTAGTCTCAAGCAAATCAAGACGATCTTGGGTTCGTCGCCACAGTACGAGGCGACGCAACTCGACTTTGGAGAGCACGACTCGTTTGTCCAACGGCAAGCGGATACGCCAGGGACGCTGCTACGGATCCGCCCCTACAAAGAGAACAATGGTATCGCGGATGGAGCGGGTGTTCTCCAGTCGGTCCACGATGTGACGACGAATTTCCGTGGGAAGAATACAAGCGAACACCACTCCTTTGAGGTCTGGTTTGACGAAGGGAAAATCAAGTTCTACATGCACGCTGCCACTGAGGCAGCTGCCGACAAGTTCCGTCGTCGTGTCGGAAACAACTACGCCAACAGTGAGGTCTTCCCGGTTGAGGAGGGCTACGCGTTCCCCGTCATCGATTCTGATGAGTACGTCGCTGGTGCGTGGCTCGAGATGGAGAAGATCCCCTACTATCCGATTCGCCATCACAACAGCGAAGGCTTCAAGACAGATCCTTACGGCGAAATTACGAGCGAGATGCTGTCGCTTGACGAGAGTACAGTCGTTACACAGGTCGTCTTTCGGCCTGCGAAACAGTCGTGGACCGACGGTGACCAGCTCAAGCACAATAGCGTCGACGAGCTCGCTCACGCGCTTCGGCAAGGGACGTCCGTCGGCTGGCTCAATCCTCGTACGCGACCGCCAAGCGAGAAGGACAAACGGGCTGCGAAAACCATCGAACAGCAGCGTGGCCAACAGGCCTTCCACGTGAACATTCGCGTCCTCGCTACCTCGAGAGAACAAGACGAAGCCGAGGCCCGTGCCCGTGGCGTCGCGGGGATGTTCAGGAAGTACTACAATGCGATCACTGAGCAGGGCCTCGACGACAAGCCTGTTTGGCATCGCCGGGAGCGGAAACGTGCTACACGGCTTCGGCAGTTTGTCGAGCGAATGCGTGACCGCGAGTGGATCGATCGGCACATGATTATGACTGTCGACGAACTCGCCGGCGTCGCACATATCCCCAATTCGGAGATTGAAACGCCAAAGATCGACTGGCGGTATACACAGCGTGGCGATCGGCTGCCAGCAGATGGGAGCCGATACGCAGTTGACGAATCACCTGGCGACTCTCCGGTAGATGGGCAGGCCCCTGGCGTTCCGAACGAGACAGCAGTCAGTTTTGAAGAGCCAACGCGAGAGCAGGAGGGATTCGATGGTGCTTGATCGCTTCTTCGGATCTGATGATGAGGCTTCCAGTGACGACCAACATGATGGGCACGCTACTGAAGGCGATAAACAGCCGGAAGAAAACACGACTGCTGAATCCCCAGCCCACCAGCAACCCAGTCCCGATGAGGGTGACCAATACGATATCGTAGAACAGAATACGACTCGTATTGGCGGAAAGAAGGTTATCACAGAAACAGCTGACGAGGGGACAGTTGCAGGCCCGTTCATTCGAGAAATGTTCGAAGCTGGGATGCACAATGCACCAGCTCCACTCTGGATCGGCTACTCAGAGGACCCCCAGACTGGGTTTCGTGAGGCACCGCTCCGGTTCGAGTCGCTCTTTCGGCACACCTGGATCGCTGGAACGACTGGCTACGGAAAGACGACCGAACTCCTGAATATGATGGTCCAGTGGGCCTACTCCGGTTACGGCTTCACGTATTTCGACCCGAAAGGCCGTGACTCTCGAGAACTACTCCGGATGCTCCCCAAACATCGTCTCGAGGACGTCGTCTGGATCGAACCCGGATCGACGACACACGAGAAGACGGTCGGACTGAACTTCCTCGAGGTACCCGAGTGTGAGACGACCGAGGACTTCGAGAACGAGATCGAAAACCGTGTCGAGAACCTGAAGGCGGTGTTCGATACGTCCGATTACTGGGGTATCAACATGGAGGCGATCACCGAGTCGATGGCTCGGGCGATGATGAAGTCGGAGCAGCCGTTCTCGATCATCGATATGTACTTCACGTTGCTCAACGCCGAGCGACGCGAGGAGTTCGCAGTCGATGTCGAGGACCCCTATATCAGGGAGTTCTGCCTCGAGATCGCTGACATGGAGGAGGAGACGGTTCGTCCGCTGCTGAAACGGATCAAGTCGTGGGTGGAGAATTCGGTGATCCGCCGAATTATCGCCCATCGTGAGAGTACGATCGATTTCCGAGACATCATCGACAACGATCGAATCGTCATCGTCCGAACGCCGGTCGAGAACACGGACATCAAGAAGATGGTCACGCTCGGCGTGATGCGTAATCTCTGGAGTGCTATTCAACGGCGGTCGTACGAGATGGATACGACGCCGGATCCCTACTTCGTTCTCTGTGACGAGTTCGACGACATCGCTAGCGACAATCTCGATATCGAGTCAATGCTAGCCCGTGCTCGGTCGATGCGTCTCTCCGTGACTCTTGCCTCGCAGTATCCCTCGCAGCTTGACGAGGACACGCTGAAAGCGATGCAGAACAACTGTGACAACCTCCTCACGTTCTCGGTCAACGACAGTGATGACGCCGAATTATTGATGAAACGGTTCCGCGACTACACCGCAGAAGACCTCATTACGACGAATCAGTTCAAAGTGTGGACGCGGATTCCTCTCTCTGGAGGCCGATACTCCGAACCCGTCTTGATTCGGACGTTTCCGCCATACCCGCCTCTCCGTGAGACAGACGACGTCGATGACATCATCGAACAAAGTCTCGAGCGGTATGGGACTGATCCGCTGACAGATAGCGAGATCCTCCGCAATCTCATCTATCGCGAGTACAATGAGGCGGCAAGTCCTGACGAACTCATCGTTGATCGGCTGATGGCCGAGGCAGTTCGTACCGTTCAGTTACGTGAAGATGTTCGCGACCAGAACGGCTGGGTTCCCGTGACCGATGTCGACGCAGAGGTGGTCGATCGTCTCGAGAGTGATACCGGTGAGACCGCTGAAGCCCTCACTCCAGACACTGCAACAGAGGAACTCCCCGATGTGCGTCAGGAGTCGCCGTTGATTGATGTCGATCTCAGTGTCAACAATGAGATGGTCGTTGTTCGACTCACTGACGAGGGCGAAGACGTTGCGACACCTGAGACTGGTGATGTGCGCTCTGCAGGTGGCTCGGAACACGATGCCCTTCTCTTCGATCTCGAGGCAGCGCTGACGAAGCTTGGCTTCACTGTTGATATCTACGAACAAGATGGGAGTGAACAGCCTGATGGGACGGCCACACATCCTGATTACGACGGTGAGTTTGCTCTTGAAGCTGAAACAACGACACCGGAGCGGCCAGCGAAGGTCCTGCAGAATCTCAAACGTGCTCAGGAAGACAACCGGATTCCCCTGTTTGTCGTGCGGCCGGGAGATGAGAGGGTTACTCATGCGGCAGCCCGGCTTGAGAGTATCCTTGCGTCACCACTCCGAGAAATGGCTGATGGCACAGAGAAACTCTACAATATGGACGAACGCATCACGTTTGGCGATGGAGCGACGGCCCATGGCGGCGTGACGGCTGTTCGACCAGCTACTGGTGAGTCAACACGAACGGTCTGGAAACGTGATGGCGGTGAGCGTGTCCTCTCGGACGGCAATACAGAATTCATTCGAACGGCATCGTCGGTTGCACTCTCGAAGGATACTGTGCCAGCATACTATAGCTACGACCGTGAGACGAATCAGTACACGGTCTATGAGCAGGGAGAAACCCATATCTATGATACGTTAGATGCGTTCGAGGCAGATTGGACGCCAATCAAGCGTCCCTTTGTTCCTGAGACTGACCTGCCAGATCCAGAATACGACCGAGCCAGCTATGGCGTGGTGATCATGCCTGAAGACGCACCACCACAACTCTATGTGGAAGGTAAAACTGCGCCCCTGTCAGACGAGATTGAGAGACTCTTGGAGGCCGATCAAGAGTCTCTACAAGAGGACACGGACACCTCGCCAGCACCTGACCAAGATCAGCAGACGGCTGATGGCGCACCCGAGTTGGATCCTGACGGAGATGGTGTTGCTGTCTTTGTCGATCAGTTCCTCGTTGCCGATACCGAGGGCTTGGTCCCGAAGAAAGAACTCTATCAGGCCTATGTGGCGTGGGCAGAAGAACATGACCTCGACTACACTAACGATGTCTGGTTTGGGCGGAAACTGAGTGGCCATCTCGAGATTGGTAGCGACCGACGGCGGAAAGATGGAGAACGTATCACTGTTCACACTGGAATTGAACTGACTGACGCTGGTTCCCGTCTCCTTGAGGAGGTGGATCAATCAGAATGAGGGGTAGTTCATCTGTGTTTCAGGATCACCTCGTGTCCAGGGTATTCCCGAATCAGAAAAGCTCCATAAAACCGCGCTTGAAACGTTCTCCGTGCAGTTTGGATCGAACTGTCCAGGGTAAATCTCTGTTCAGGACACGTGCTCGTCTCGGTGTCCAGGGTAAAAATCGCAAGACGGCGTTACTGTCCAGGGTAAATGAGGGGCAAAAACCAACTAGTATAGAGAGGGTTGCCGCCGCAAAACATGGCAAAGCAGGGTGGGAGAGCTATTGGAGATCTATCGTGCCGCTGATAATGCGGCGGCAGCACAGTAGCACGGCGCTACAGCGGTGTTGAAATACATGAAAGAAAAGCAGACACATTCAATCGATACGAGCGGCATTCCTGAGACTCTACAGGAGTACGACCAGTGGATCTGCTGGCGTGTCAAGGAGCGTGATGGGAAAGCAACGAAGGTCCCAATTGTTCCCGGGACTGGCGAGTATGCCTCAGCAACTGATCCGCAAACATGGCGACCATTCGATGAGGCACTCGAGTATTTCGAGCGTGGCGAAGCGGCTGGTGTCGGATTCGTCTTCACAGACGATGATCCATTTGTCGGGATTGACCTCGATGACTGTCGTGATCCAGAGACCGAATCTCCGGGAACAGATGCTCGAGAAATCATCCTCGAACTCGAGTCGTTTACAGAGGTCTCGCCGTCGGGGACTGGCTATCACGTTATCGTCTGTGGGTCACTGCCTGGAGACCGGAGTCGACGTGGATCTGTCGAGATGTATGAAACAGCACGGTTCTTCACTGTGACTGGTGATCGTGTCGAAACAACACCGTCACAGGTGATAGAGCGACCTGCTGCACTCGAGAGCGTATACACCGAATACATCGCTAAAACAGAGCCATCTGACAGCGAGAACGAAGTTCGAGACCAGCAGGCTTCGACGCACGAAACCAGCCAGAGCGTGACGCTCGAGGATGAAGAACTGCTCAAGCGAGCGCGGAATGCATCGAATGGCGAGAAGTTTAAGCGGTTGTGGCGTGGCTCGACTGCTGGCTACGAAAGTCAGTCGGAAGCAGATATGGCGCTGTGTTTCTTGCTGGCGTTCTGGACCGGTGGCGACGCTGCTCGAGTCGACCAACTCTTCCGACAGTCGGGACTGCTTCGAGACAAATGGGATGAGGTCCATTACGCGGATGGATCGACATACGGCGAGAAGACGGTCGAACGAGCAATCGCGAACACAGACGATGTCTATGACCCATCGAGCAGCGAGGCGTCGCGTGGAAAGCAGACCAAGAAGCGAGGGCAGACGACCATACAGGAACCCGCTCAAGATGGACAGTCATCGACAACTGAGCAGACCCTTGGTGGGACTGAAGGGACGCGAGCAGCGTACCTAGCCGAGAAGAACCAGTTATTGACTGACCGTGTCGACGAACTCGAGGCCACGCTCGAACAGAAAAATGAGCGCATCGATCGCCTCGAGGCAACCAATCGAACGCTTCGCGATCAACTGACAACTTGTGAGAAACGACTTGAGATGCACGATCAGCGTTCAGAACGCGAGACAGACGTGGATTCGTCTCCCGATCACGATTCACTCTGGACTCGTACAAAGCAGTTCGTTGGCAGAAGAAAGGAGTAGCTCTGATGGTCACACATCTACTACGCAGATCTGTAGCCGAGCTGATACCGTGGATACTGCTCTCGGTAGCTGTATTTCTCGGTTGTACTCTCTATGTCAGATGGGCTGTTCCGACCGTCGACCTCTCTATGGTCGCCATCCCCTTGGCAGTCATGAGTGACATGGCATCTGCTCTCGTACACTCTGTCGTTTCCCAAGCACAATATGTGCTATCGGAAGTGCAGCGGATTCTCGATGAAGAGAGTTCACGTACGGATGCGATTACGCGGATTACAGTCATCGGATTCAGCGTTCTCGTATTATCCGTCGCCGGTGCACTGCTCATCTTTGGAGAATCACTACTCGAGCTTGTTGTTGCGGTGTTCCTTCTTGCAGGGGTAGTGGCGATGTCGGGTACATTCATTCGCAATCATGTCTCAACACGACCCTTGAACGAGCGAGAACGCTCTGCATGTGAGATCGGTGCCGACCAAGACGTTGCATTTCGAGTAGCTACTAGCGAGTTCGGGCAGACAATCAACGGACTTGCTGCCGGCGTCTTTCCGGCTTACAAAATCATTCTGATCAACGAGTACTCGTTTGAAGCACTTGACGACGAATACATCGCGATGATTGCAGCTCATGAACTGGGGCACGTCGACGAAAACCACGCAGTCGTCTCTCTGGTCGGGGCAGTAGTGCTGACAGCTTCGTCCCTCCTCTCTGTTCGGTATTTTGTGCAGCACTACTGGATGCTGTTTCTGGTTGCTGGTAGCGCAGTGTTCGTTGGACGAGTCGTCTTCGCGTGGACCCGACGACAGCTCAAGTATCGAGCAGACAGATACGCGGTCAACCTTCTCGAGGACCCACACCAAGTTGCCAATGGGTACGTACACTCAGAGACGCCCGGATGGCAGAGATAGCTGATGAACAATCCCCCGGAAGGCTATACGAGAGAGCTGTACGCCGAATCCGCAACTGCTGGACACGCATAGTGTCTACACATCCTCCGATAGACGACCGGATTAGCCATGTTGAGCGATTGAGTCGGAACGCTGACTGACTATAGTACTGGTGCGGTTCCATGGAATGTCCGCAGCGACCGGCTAACTTAATCAGACTTCTCTCGTTGTACGTATCCGGCTCTGCTGGAACCTGCAGGTAGTAATAGGTTCAGAACCCTCTGCGGTAAGTACAGAGGGATCAGCAAACCGATGAGAACGTGGGCGCTCTATTTCAGTTCTTTCGGAAGATCGTCTACACCCCACACCTGTAGTACTTGTCGAATATGGAAATCCTTCTCTGATGGATCATTGTTCTGTAATGCTTCTTCTAAGTGTTGTCTGCCTTCAGCACTCAGCTCCCCCATTTCGTTCTACGGTACCCCCATCAAAGGATTTAAAATATTTGATTACTTTTCGCATATGGTCCATAGAGATTACCAATAATGGGATGAGGGAGATCTACTACAGCCCGTTCTGTTCGCACCCGTAGTGCGCAGTGGTTCCACGGGAATAAATAACTAAAGAATGGGGTTTCGACAGAGCTACGTATTCTAAAACGATCCCACCGGAGTGTTTTTTCGCCCCGAGATGGGTGCGGGGCGATCGAACTGCCCCGAGATAGCGAATGACCACTGAGCGACAGCACCCACGAGACCGTGGAATTGATCGGACACCAACTCACCGGCAGCCCTCCAAGCAACCCTGGTCTGACCTCGAGTTACGCGTTCCGAACGACCGAAGTCGGGAATCACTCGTCTCATTTGTCGAGTGTGTTCTCGTCGAACTCACACATGCAGACGTCGGTGCCGAGTATCGATCGTCGAACGTTTGGGGAGTTAAACTGACGCAGTACATCGCTGCCGATACGGTTGGCGAGAGATTCGAGAAACTCCATTATGACGAACGGCTCGGCTGGCACAAGCAGATGATGTCTCGGCAGGACGTGCGTGATGAACTGATTAACCGCCTCGCACGACCCGCGTCATTAGCGACGAATCAGAGCCATCCCCATTCTGTTGAGGAACCAGATACGTTCAGGGTGAAGCCGACGTGGCAACTTCGAATGGACCGACGGCCCGGTGAAAAGTAATCACCAGCCGTCAGTACTCCAGCTCGCTGTTGAATATCGATCACTGACACCAGTACGCATCATGCAGTGTCTTCGACTTGACTATACTTCCAGGTTCCAGTGACTGATCTAAACCCGATTGACGACACTACAGACGATTACAGCCGGTTCGAAGCCAGACTCGTTGCCCGTGATCAGGATGCAACTCGCGTCGTGACAGCAGATATCGGCGAGACAACCGCTCGACAGCTCGTTACGGAACTCATCGATAACGGTATGGTAACGCCGGTTCCTGGCAAGCGGGTGTTCGTCCACGAGCCAAGTGGGACTGCCTTTGACTCGAGCACTCAGCTTGCCGTCTTCCATCAAGGCTGGACAGCGGCCTGCAACGCCGACAAGGAGGGTGAGTGATGCAGCAGATGCTCGCTGGCTGTGCCTTCTGCGATGCCCCGCCTGGCACTGAGGCCGGCGAGGCACATACGTGGGGAAAAGATGAGCGAGTCTCTCACTACATCTGTGTCGACTGCGCTATCCAGGCGGAGCCGGACCCTGACGAGCGAGAGCACTGCACCTGTGACGGCTGTGGGCTCGTCGTCGACGCGCTTGCAGCCCTCACGCGATTCCGAGTCGAACTCGGCCATCTCGAGGGCTCGCTACAGCTGTGTTCGAGGTGTAGTCCCGGAGGCCCGGCGACATACTGGACACGCGACCTCGAGAAGCATATCGTATCTGACTGACGACCGGCCGACCGGTCGTCGACGTGAGGGAAGCGTGGCTCACATTGTACACACGACAAATGCTAAGTGGGCTGGCTCACAATGTACACATAATGAGTAGCGACAAAAAGCGCGTTCAGTTCCGGGCGCCCCACCGACTTATCGACCGGACCGACGCCCTCGCAGACGTCCTCGGGGAAGACCGGACGGATGTCCTCGTAACTGCGTTGCGAGAGTACCTCCAAGAGGCGGCCCATGACGACGCGCTCACGCAGGAAATCGCAGCTGCCTACTACGACGACGAAATCTCCTTCGAGCAACTCAAAGCGCTCGTCGGTGCCGAAGAGGCGGCAAACCTCCGAGTGTTGAAACAGCAGCTGGACGAGGACTTCATCGACGAGGTCGCCGACGCATAAATGTCGACGCTCATCGCTGACGCCTCTGCCCTCGTGAGTCTCGGGGTCGTTGCTGACGACGACCCCGATCCACTCGCGCTCTGTCTGTCCTGCTACGAGGTCATCGTTCCAACAGTGGTCATCGAGGAACTCCGAGAGATCGCCTCGTATGATGACGTACACGGTCGGGCTGCAACGACCGTCCTCGACCGAACTGAGACACTCGAGGCACGATCGGTCGATCTCGACGCCGAATTTCCGCTTGATGACGGTGAAAACGCTGCTGTCACCCTCGCGAATGACCTCGACGCCACACTATTGCTCTGTGATGAGTTCAATCAACTCGGCCTGGTCCACGCCTCGCTTGCCGATACCCGGCTCGTCACGACGCCAACGCTGCTCTCAGTACTCGTTCGCACCGAACAGCTGTCAGCTGCCGATGCTCGTGCTATTCTCGACGAGATCAGCGATGCCCGCAGCTGGGACGCAAACAACTACGTGCAACGTGCCCGGTCACTGCTCGAGGAGCCCTGACACTGACGCTGTCGCCCATCGGTTCTCAGTCACCGCCCTGAATACCCGTCCGTACCTGAGCCTCTGTTCGGCGCAGACCCTGTGCAAGTCTGTCTCGCCGTTCCCACATCTTCAACATACGAGAAATTTCTAAGGTGTCACTTGCTCCCGGAACCTTCATCAGTCGATATACTCACATTCATATATGTACGATCTCACTGCGTTCCAACGTGACATCTTGTACGTGATTGCTGGCCAGAGCAACCCACATGGGCTCGCGATCAAAGACGAACTCGAGGAGTACTACGAGAACGAGATCAACCACGGGCGACTGTATCCGAATCTTGACGACGTCGTCGACAAAGGGCTCGTCGAGAAAGGAGAGGCCGACAAACGAACGAACTACTACACGATCACAGCGCGTGGTCAACGCGAACTCGAGGCCCGGCGAGAGTGGGAAAATCAGTACGTCGGTGAGCTACTCTCGAGTACAGAGTGAGACGGCCCTGACCACTGAGCGTGCGCGCTAGATCTGATCTCCCGAGTACTCTATTACAACCATATTTTCAGGATGGCGTGAATGGAACGAGAGTCAGCTAGTGGTATAAAGAATCGACTAGTTGGATTACCTTACATCTACGTACGTGTAGAATAACAAATATCATCTCGCCTGAATGGCTGGGCCATGGACGACCTTACAGGATTCCAACGAGACCTGCTGTACGTGATCGTGGGCGCTGACAAGCCATCTGGACAGGATGTTAAAGACGAGATCGAGCAGTACTACAGTTCAGAGATCAATCATGGTCGGCTATACCCGAATCTCGATACGGTCGTGAATAAGAAACTCGTCGAGAAAGGACAACTCGACAGGCGCACAAACTACTACGCAATTACAGACGAGGGAGAGCAAGCGATCGAGGATCGTTATGAGTGGGAATCCCAGTACATCGACTAATCGAAATCGGAAGCGATCTGGATTCTTGCTTTGCCCTCCCGAATCGGTAAGTACAGGGCAAGCAGTTATCGAAGTGGCTATCGATCTATCCGAACTATGCTAAAAGCCGCCTGCTGAATAGAGAGAAATGAATTCAGCACGGAGTCAATGCCTGTATTAAGAAAAGGGCGACTCACTCGATGTCAGCAGCTATTGAGCTTACCCCACTCGAGATAAGATACAAATGCGTGGGAGTTCTTGAACTCGTCTAGTGGTTTTTTTTAAATTCTAAGGAGTGTTCTACCAACAAGTTGTTTATAAATACTTTCACGGACAGTTATATATACACCGAGTCACATTTTTTATGTATGGACTCGACATCCAGAAGTGGGGACAATGCGGACGTCCAGCACATCACAGCTGGTACTCACCGGGGAAACGTCGCACTCGTTCTCTCAACCAACGCATGGATGAGCAAAGACGATGTCCACCGGGCTATCACTGAGGACGATTCCATTCCGAAGCCGAATTCCGCCTCGGGTGCCTCCTCGGTACTCGCCGATATGTGGCGCCACGACAATGTCCACCGACTCGAAGTAGTCGATCAACCGTTTCAGTACGTCTACAAACTTAAGGAAAACGTCGTCGTCAAATGAGGCCGAATTAAAGATGAACGCTCTTGCGTAGCACATTGTTGATTTCAGAGCGTTGCTTTGATAGCGTGTTTGAGTGCGTCTCGTCCAGGTTTTCGGTATACGCTCTTCCGTAGGAGATTGTTGATCCAGTTGCATTGCTCGTCTGCTTGATTGAGTTCTATGCGTAGAGCGGTTCCTGATCGAGGACTCAGTTTATTGCAATCAGCGTACAATCGCAAGAGGGCCCATCAACAATGTGCTATCCAAGAGCGTTCGATAATAGGGTGAAAGCCCCTGGCGCGCTCGAGTCCCGCGCCTCGCTGCGCTCCTCACAGGTTGCGGTGCTTGCATCGTCGGGGTTCCTCGAGTACGCCAGCCCCTTTCAGCCCCACCCATGTGGACTGATCGGGCTGCTGTTGCGTTGGTTGCCCGCTCTTGAGTATCGGCCCGCCCCGCTCGCCGCGTGCCGCCCTCCGCGTCGCTCGCGACCGACCATTCCGGGCTGCGGTTCGCTCCTAGCGTCGCTCACCGTTCCGGGCTAAAGTAAATCTGGTCTCGGCGCCAGCATTAAGCGCGTTTTCGGTTGCGCCCCTCGCGGGCTTTCGCGTTCCAGCGCTTGGTGCCGCCTGCGCTGTCGCGCGCCACACTGCGGCGCGCGTTCTCGACGACAGTCGCGCTGGACACGGACCCGCAGTCCGGGACGGACACGAGAAACGGCTTAAAGCTGGCCGCTCGCTCCGGGCGGGTCGCCGCGCGGTGCTGGTTGGGGCACTTCATTCAGGCGCGCTCTCGCTCGCGCCCAGTGGGCGCTCTCGAAGGCGCGAGCGCGAGCGCGCAGATAGATCTAGTCGGTCGGTGTCGTCGGAAAATCGCGATGTAAGGGCATCGCGGTGGCAGACGCGTGAGCGCCTTCAGTGATCTCCAATGTCTAGTAACAACTCGAGTAGCAAGGTCGTTACGGTCGATGAACAGGCACTCAAACAGGCGGACGAGCAGGCGGTCGATGAAGACGGCTTCCCGGTCGTCGACGAGACGCCGGAATTCGAGGCAACGGTCGAGCAAGCGGTCCAAGCAAAGGTGGATGCGAACCACCCGGATGGCATCGTCAATACGAGCGACGACCGGATTCATGGCGCGACCCTTGAGCAGGAAGAGCGGATTCGAGCACGAGAGGACGAACTCAAGCGGATCAGTGCCCAGGCCGAGATAGGAACACAAGAAGGTCGTGAGAGACGGACGCGAGCAATCGCTGCGAACCAGAACAAAGCACGACGTCTCGAGTTCCAGAAACGGGCGGCGAGCGTGGACCCAATAGCGGACCCGGAGCGAGCGGATCCCCAGACGGAACTCACCCAGGAGCAGTTGGCGACCGTGAACAAGCAGTCGATGCGACTCGCGAAGCAGTTGGATGGCTGGTCTCGAGCGGCGATCAGCCGGCGATTGAGTGAAGCCGTTGTCGGTGGCCACGACCTGACGAGTGCGGTCGTCAACGTGTTCGAGGAGTTGCAGACGGCGCCTGGACACGTCATCCCCATTGGGAAACTCGAGGAGGTTGCTCGAAAAGAGGTGAGCATCGAAGGGCGTGTCGAAACCCTGTGGGATCCCTCGCATCCAAGCATCGCACAGGTCGGGCTCATCGCAGATGATAGTGGCCAGACGCGTGTGACGATCTGGAAGTCCTCAGACGCGCCGTGGATTGAGGAAGGCGAGCAGGTGCGCATTTACAAGGCTGCCCGGAACTGGCACGAGGGCCGTGTCTCACTGGCCGTGACTGGCTGGACGACGATCCACTTCCCCGAGCGCGGCTGCTGGTGGGAATAGCCGAAGCAGACCCCTTTTTTGCTGGTGTGAACGCAGTCACCGCCACCTCCCACCACCTCCACGGTCCGGGCTGCTCACGGCCGGTGGCCGTTGTGCTGCCGGGCTTTCGCCACAGCATGAATCTGTTTCATGACGCTGCTATCTACTGGTGAGTTTCTGTGCCCTACAAGTGGGTGAAGGGTAGTCAGAACTGTTCATTGCCCTTCGTGAACATCATGGCTTTCAGAGAGATTTACGAGACAACATTCGACGAAGACGTCCAGCCCGCCTCGAGCGCCAGTCCGTGTCCCAAATGCAACGGACGGGTGACCACCAACGCAGTCGAAACTCGTTGTGAAGACTGTGGTCTCCTTATCGAACCGCAACAATACCAGGCCCAGAAAAGAGTCAATTCCACTTAGATAGAATGCCATTGAGAAAAACTACACAAGTATTGGAACAAGATATTTACTGGAGTAACAACATAGATTTGGATAATGCCAGAATGTGATGGCTGTGGCTCTCATGTCACGGAAAACTACTACCGGGTTTTCGCTGTTAATGGTGATCTGCCAGCGTGTATCCATTGTGCCAGCAACCGTGAAGCTCGAGAAGCAGGACTTCGCCAGCAATAGCGTCTAAGTGAACTTATTCCCAAGATCTTCTCTACCGGACTGGGACCTGATCAAGATGCGAGACCATACAACCCTCTACCCAATCAATGACTGATCGAGATTCTGACTTCGAGGAGCTTCGTCCGACCGGCGAAGCGTCGCATATCCCAGATGAGAGACTCAGAGAGTGTACTGAGGGTGAGCCGAATCGACAGCGAGTTGCAACGGCGACGACTGGATATCCAGACACTCCAACGGAAACAGACACTGAGTGTCGCTCCTGTGGCGCACCGATCCCAGCTGATCAGACCAAATGCCTGTTCTGTCTTACCAATCATCTCGAGGACTCCTCTTCTGAGACAAACGCACCAGCAACAGAGTGGACACTGCTTGGCGTCGTTCACATGCTTGTCGAGTCGTCTATCTTCTACGGTGCCGTCGCGAAAGGCGCGGCCGCTGCGACACTCCTTGCCTCGAATGCGACCGAACAGGCTGTCGACGACTGCACGATCATCTACGATCTCGAGGACGAGCCTGCAGCCCAATTGACCGATCGGTGGCCTGTACTACCCGCTGCAGTACGGATCTCGTCCACTGACGGTGAGCAGCTTTTCGCAGCGGCCCATGATCGAACAGCGTGGACTGACCAATCAGCGGTGGATAACGACTGTGAACCAACAACCTATCTCTACGACGAGGGTGGATCCGGCATTCGCGATGAGCAGCGACTTGCGACGGTGCTCGACAATGTCGGTGATGATGCGTGGCTAGTTCCTGCAATTGCCCTCCAGCAGGCACCTCAAGAACGTGAACCTGAGCATCAAGATAGTGGCATTCCGACCAAAGAACGCCTCGAGTGTCACCAGTGCGGACGCACAACCGATCATCGATTCAGCGGTCATGAATCGGTTCCCGACGAAACCTGGACCGGCCACGCAATCTGGGAGTGCCAGGTCTGCGGGACGCCGCGCTATGGGCTGAGCCCAGAATGACTTGCTCCGCGTCAGGGCTTAACCAACAGACGGCGATGGTGCAGCGTGGCTGTTGGTTAACAGAACGGTCGCCCGTGCTATCGTGTCATGTTTGTCTGCGCCGCGATCGGCTGAGGCGCATTCAATGGATCCACGCAACACACCAGGATACAGACTGCGTCGTGTACTCAGTCAACTCAACCATCTCGAGGGCGATCAACTGACTGACGCAGACAGAGAACGGATCGAGACAACAACGGCGCTCTTGGAGGAAGTGGGCCTTCTTACTCGCTCCCCCATCATCCCAGGCTCTCCATAGACGTTTAAGTCATCCCGAGCCGATTGTGTAGACATGGCCACCGATCTCACCGAACGTGTCCAAGAGATCGCAGAAGCACGAGATGTCGCCGAGTCGGAGATCCTTGAACAGGCTCTGGAACGCGGTGTCGAAGATCTCTGGATCGATCTGGTTCTCTCGCGGTATGTCAACGACGAAATCGATCGGGAAACGGCAATTGACCTCGTTGGGCGAGATCGCGTCAAGCGTGCAGAGCGCGAACTCCAGGTAGTTGAAGACGATGTTCAGTGGGGTCTGAGTGCGTGATCGTCGCGGTCGCTGATACAGGCCCACTCATTCACCTCGACGAAATCGGTGCGGTTGACGTGCTGTCAGCAGTCGATGGATTGCTCATCCCTCAGACCGTGTACGAGGAACTCAAGGCAGGTACAGTACCACCTGCACTCAGCAATCTCGAGTACGAACTCATCGAGGCTGATCCGACTGAACTCACAGTGAATCTGAACCTCGATCCCGGTGAAACTGCCGCTCTCGCGGTTGCGTCCGACCGCTCAGCTGTTCTGTTGACTGATGATCTTGAAGCGCGAGATGCTGCTAACGATCTCAGTATCGAAGTGCACGGTTCAATCGGTGTTATTGTTCTTGCGTATCATCGTGACCAACTTGCGAAATCAAAAGCAGCCGAGCTAATGCGGGCACTACAAACAGAAACAAGCCTATTTATTACGGATTCAGTGGTTGAACAAGGGATTTCGCTGCTTGAAAACTCATCTTGATTTTATGCGCCGGTAATGGGTGCCGGCGCACTGGGTAAGACCAAGCGAACACTGACCAGAGCGTCGGCACAGTGAGGTATCCCAGATGCATATGATCATTTACGCACTAGTAGAGGCATCGACAGCAGACGAGGCACTGTCAACCGGAAAGACCGTGTTCGACCGACTGGTTGGCGCGGAGCCGCATTCCTGCGCAGCGTTCGACTACTACGTCACCTTCGACGAAGAGGAGACAACAGTGGCTGGAAAAGCACGGTGGGGCGATCTACCGACAGCTGCACCCGTTACGTCCGACGAAGGTGAAGAACTCCTCGAGCGGGCCTGGGAGACCACGACGGAAACGTTCCAACGAAATCTGAATCGGGTGAAGCAAGCACTCGAGGAACGCAGCGACGATGAGATCATGCGCGACGAGGGTCTCGCTCGGCATGCCTTCCAGCAGTTCGGTGCTTCCCGTGGCCCGTCAATCTGCCTGTATGATCAACACGTGACAGGCATCCGCCACCGCGGACACCTCGATCGCCTCCTCGAGGAGA
Organism: Natrinema thermotolerans; assembly: GCF_031165565.1. Lineage (NCBI taxonomy): Archaea > Methanobacteriati > Methanobacteriota > Halobacteria > Halobacteriales > Natrialbaceae > Natrinema > Natrinema thermotolerans. The sequence goes on from NZ_CP101874.1 coordinate 50,319, forward strand.
TTGACGAGCGCGAGACGTGCTGGATCGTGCCGGCAGACGTCCATTTCTGAGTAATCATGCCCCGAATAACCAACTGGACACGAGAGAGTCGAACACCTACGCTGACGTATCGGAACACGGAGACTGGAGCGCAAGCCGTACTGCATCGTGCCCCGGACTCCTACGCGTACAAGTGGCGGGCAGCGATTCTCGTCGACGGCTATCCAGTGTGGTCGCAAGGCTTCGAGACGAAGGAGGCGACCAGCGTTCGGGATGCACTCCGGGACCGCCCAGCCCCCGAACTCGCTTGTCCGGAGTGTCCAAACGACGACGTCATCGTCGGCCAGAAATCTGCTGCTGGTGCGAAGGTCCAGCGATGGTTCGACTGTCCTGACTGTGGCTACGAAGCCCCCTCGAAAATCGTCTATGGTGCAGAACGCTAGCAGCAGGTGAGAGCGACAGCTGCGAAGTGAGCATCACTGCACGGCGAGTACTTTTAGTAGTCAATACTGACAGCAGAGACATGAGCGAGGATGTGGTCAGGGCCGCGTTTCCCGAACTCGAGGTGATCGAAGACGACGATCTTCGAGCGGACGTTGTCAGTGCGTGGGCGATGGCCATCGAAGAGAACGACATCGACGACCTCACCGAGGTACCGTGGCTGCCCCCAACACAGCGTGCGTTAGGTTTGGAGAACGAACGGCTGGTAAGCCACGTTCGGGACGTAACTGCCTGTGCCGTCGCGCTCGCAGAGACACTTCTTGAGCGGCGCGAGGTCACGCTCTCAGTGGATACGGTAGTTGCTGGTGCACTCATCCACGACGTGAGTAAACTCGCCGAATTCGACGGGATGGCCGAGACGCCGGTCTACAACCTGCTCGGACATCCCTACTACGGCGTCTACGTCGTTGCAGCAGTGGACCTGCCACTCGAACTGGCACACATCGTGCTCTCCCATACGAGCCGAACACCGGTCGAGCCGGCGACGATCGAAGCGGAACTCATCAGGAGAGCCGACGAAGTCGCAGCAGCCGCCATCCGGTCACAGGCGACAGATGACCTTCGAACCGTATAACCGCTGCACCGAACGGTCGGTGCTTCCCCTGTACTTACCGTAGCAAGTGGTCATCTCTCACTTGCGGAAAAACCAGAGAGCAATGCAGTTTTTCGTGCCCCAACAGGGGTAGAGGCAACATCCAATGAGCGATACACCAGAGCAACCTCGAAACTCGAGCGAACTCTCTCCAGCACAGCGGCTCGAGGCACCAAACACACGGCTGATTGACGCCAGCATCGCGACGATCAATGATATGGAGACGCTTCGAGCCTGCATCGCCTACGAAAACCAGCACCAACAACGCGTTCCGATCCTCCGCCAACTCGAGAAGCGGGCCAACGAACTCTGTTCGCAGAAGGACAATGAATAACTCGACACGTTATCTGACATAGTATTTCACCGATAGGGTTCTGTTGAACATCTTCGAGCAGACGCCACAATTCGCTGTGTGTCACTGTCTATGACTCTTCTCGAAATAGCGGCAGGAGCGTCAGAGATAGTGGCAGTTAACCCGCCAGCGCCCTCTGCTCTAGTTGATGTCTGATTCCGACTCTGCTCACGAGAGCCCACCGTCGTTGCTCGGTCGACTCCTCTTTGGGAGCGGGCTTGCAGCACTCGCACTCCGCAACCTCACGAATCTTGACGGACGAATCGCCTATGCAGATGCCAAAGGTGTCCCCCTCGCAGACAAACTCGTCCCTGCCTCGAGTGGTCTCCTTCTCGGTGGCGGCCTTGGCATCGGCTTCTGGAAACTGCCCAAGCTGTCTGCAGCCAGTGTTGCCGCGTTCTTCATCGGCGTGACTCCGGTCATGCACGATTTCTGGGCCGTCGACGAAGACTCGCGTGACGAAGAACTCACCTCGTTCCTCCAGAATCTCGTGCTCCTCGGCGCTGCAATCGCCTTCTTCAAGCGGGCCCGGCAAAACTAACAGCACACGGTTTTGCGTGGAGTGACCCGTCTCGGGACCACTCCAACAGTTCTCGGAAGACAATGGGATACACAAGCCGTTAGCAGTCAGTACTGTACCTCTGTCCCCGCCCGGAAACTCGTGAGGTCGTCGATACGCTCTTCGAGTGCTTCGATTTCCTGTTGCAGTTCCTCGGCTTCTGTCTCCTCGCTGGCGGCAAGCCGGTCCTTCAATCCCTGAAGGCGTGACTCTTTGACGTCGTCGTCGACCTCAGCCTTGCGAACGTACTCGCTCTCATTGATCTCGTAGACATCGGACTCGGTGAGTGTCGTCACCTCGAGTGCTTCGTCGACCTTCTGGCGATCAACGCTCATGACGCGCTCGCGGTCGATCCCTTCCGCCTCGAGCATCGAGAGGACGTCCTCATCGTCTTTAAGCGAGCGGTTACGGCGACTCGTGCGCTGGACCGAGCCATACTGACCGGCAACAGGACGGTCGTGATGGAGGCGTGAGAGAAGCACATCGGCGACTTCCTGTCGAAAATCGTTGGCGTCACGCTGGACATCCGACAGCAGTGTGTAGAGATTTACGAGGGTGGCCGTCTCCAAGTCAGGCAGGTCGGTTACGTCGTGGCGCTCGAGTGCATCGATCAGCAGCAGCGCATCCGAGTAGACATCGAGGCCCTCAGGTTCCGTGCGGTCGTCATCGGTGTCTGGTTCGTGTGCTGTGTCGGCCAGTTGGGTCGTCGTCGGTCCGTCTGTCTCGGCGATCACACCCGCGTCCTCGTCGATCGCGAACCGGGGATGAACACTCAACACCGCTGGATACGGGCCAGCATCTGGCGGCAGCCGATCGAGATCGAACCCATCGTGCGCGGTCTGTATCTGATGGTAGAGTGTCTCAAACTGATCGCGTTGAAGCGGACGCTTCTCGTTGGACTCGTCAAACTGGACGATAACGCGGTGTTCCTGTATATCTATGATGTGAAGGCGAGAGTGCGACAATGGTGTGATCAGTGTCGCGTCCGCCGGCAGCTCATCCAGACGCTCAAGAAGCGTGTGCCAACTGACGCTGAATGGCATACGGAGAAGTTACGCGCCGTCCCGACTAAACCTTGTTCTCGGCGGGTGTCAGAGAACACATTCACTGGTTTGATATGCATATTTCTGCGTCGAATTGCTTGGTAAGTAGATGTGCGTACTTAGCCAAAATCAGAGAAGACCGTTCAGCGATCCCCGCACGTCATCCTCTTTCATAACACTGTTACGATTTTCCACACACTCTCCTGAGAATTGAAGATTCTGTTCCTTGTCTTCCCACTCGGTGTCATGTGTGTTCTTGCGTTCAGAAGCAGTGCTTTGTGAGTCATCTCGAGGCCATTCAGTGTATGGTACGACCTCGACGAACTTTTGCTTATTCTCCAGTTTCAGTTCGACGAACAAGTGCTTATTTCGATTGATCTTCTCCTTCGGAGAATAGACATTAGAATGGCACTTATCTCGTAGGATAAGGTGAGCTGCTTCCCAGAGATCGATCGAGTTCACCACTAAAATATTTCCAGTGTTACTCTCTCGAATTGGTTTGGTCCAGAATCTTACACCGGGCTGGATACTCACGCCGGGTGCAACGGACAAATCTCCGGGTGTGTTGAGTATAGCCACGATACTCTAGTACTACGCGAATTATAAAATATCTATGCTTATCCAGATAAGCCATAACATCATAATCTAGACGGCGTACGGTACATACCCAGCATCTCTCCTGAACAAGAGCGGAACACCAGACGACGCGCCGATCAAAGTGGAGATCGCGGCGTCCGCTGATTAGCGGCTCTCCAGCTGCTCGAGTCCGGCGTCTTTTTGAGACCCCTGAGGGGCGGAGGTCTTCTCGAGTTCAATTCAATTCAGTTCGATTCGACTCGACTCGAGAAGCAGTGATCGAACATGGCTACGAGCAGCAGCTCCCGGGAAACGTTCGACGATTCGGACACCCGGCACGACGAGATGCACAGTACGATCGAAGCATGGATTCAGGACCTCGTCAACGAGGTCGATGACGCCGTCTCGAGCGAGCAGTTCAAAGCGTGGTTGGATGTTCAGAGTCGATTCCATGACTACTCGCACCGAAACACGCTGTTGATCAAACTCCAGTGTCCGCAGGCAACACGCGTTGCTGGCTACCGAACGTGGCAAAACGAATTTGACCGACACGTCAAAGAAGGGGAAACAGCGATCTGGATCTGGGCACCCATCATCGCGAAACAGTGTCCCGACTGCGGAAACTCCCCGTCGTACCACGAGCGCAGTGACTGTGAATATAATGAAACCCCTCCGGAAAGCTGGGAAAAGGGACTCGTGGGCTTTCGGCCAGCACCCGTCTTCGATATCTCACAGACTGACGGCGAGCCACTGCCCAACCTCGAGACCGAAGCAAAGGGACAGGCTGACGAGTTGGTTCCCGCACTCCTCGAGGCAGCAAACTCACTCGAAGTAGACGTAGAGGTCGTGTCACCCCAAGACTGGTCGCATGGGAACGCCAAGGGCGTCTGTGAGTACCGCCCTCAAGAGCAGCCACGCGTCGCCGTCCGTGATCGTGAGAACGAGGCTGACCTCGCCGTCACGCTCGTTCACGAGTACGCGCATGCGCTGTTACACAGTGGCGTCGACGACGAGGCTGAGCGATCGAAGCGCGAACTCGAGGCCGAAGCGGTCGGTTACATCGTTGGACGGCACTTCGAGTTGGATACCAGTGGCTCAGCGTTTTACCTCGCCGCGTGGCACGGTGACGAACCGGAGACGATCCTCGACCGGCTTGAGCGGATCAGTTCGACCGCCCAGGAGATCATCGACATCGTCAGTGAGGTGGTCGAAGATGAGTGATCGACCGCTTCTGCTCGAGATCATCACTGCACTCGAGGAACAGGGCCTCGATCGAGACGAGTACCAACTACAGCGGATGATCGACGCCGAAGCCCTCGAGCGGCTTGTAGGCTCAACGGGGACACAGACCGATACTAATCTCGAGGTTCGATTCTCGGTTGAGGAGTTCCGCGTGGTGGTTACATCATCCGATATAGCTGTGCTCCGTATCCCGTAAAACGGGTCGCCAAGCCAAGGATGTCATAGGATCGTTCATAGATCCTCTGAGCATTATTTTGGAGTGGGTTCTTTCATACCAGAAACAATATGATATCTTACCAGAACCAATAGAGTATGCCGCCCTCCGATGGCCAATCCTCACCGATACGCCGCACGGTCCTCGCCGCCTGCGGGACTACCATGCTTGCCGGCTGCTCAGACGTCTTTGAGACTGGCTTGTCTAAACCACCTATCGAATGCTCTCCCACAGTCTCTGCATGGCCTATGTACGGCTACGATGCCGCTCGCACGAGCCATGTGGCTTCTCGTGATCTGCCGTCGGCTGACGCTGAGGTGGGTCGATTCTCCCAGACCGGTGCTCAAACAGGTGGCGGTGGGAGTGTCGAAGCGCCGCCAGTCGTCAATGATGGGATTGCCTACGTCGCGGGGGACACCCGAATCGAAGCCCGCGATATCGAGACCGGGACACGTCTGTGGGAAACCGACCCCGAGGACGGCGTCAATACGAGTCCGGTTTTAGCCTGCGGGACCGTCTACGTGAGTACGCTCAACGAAACGCTCGCACTCGATTCAGAGAACGGAGATGTGCTCTGGCGAGTGGACGGAGGGGCACATAGCGGCGTATCTACTTCGCCGGTCGTGGTTGACGATACAATCTACGTCGCGGTGGGCGGAATCGCCGCCCTTAACGCCGAAACGGGTGATGAACGCTGGCACGCACAGACAGATCACAGTGCGCAGGGAGTTGCCGTGGCCGATCGTGTCTATGTCGGCGCAGGGAGCAACGGCAGCGGCGAGGTGGCTGCATTCACGCGTAACGGCGACGACTGGTGGCGCACGACTGAACCCGGAGAAGTGGCTCTGTTGAAACCCTATTAGTTCGACACCTTTCCGCTGAAACAGCCGTTAGGTAGGATTGCGCACTGAATAGGGAAAGAACTACTTGAAAGTAGCTAGAATCTCTACAGTATGGATACAGGTAACCTACACTCAAGAAAGGGACTTAGCTTTATTTTAGTCTTCGCACTTCTTGTACTGCTCCTAATAGCCACAAGAGGCGCTATGGGGGGTGTATATGAGTATATCTCTGGTGTGAACTGGGTGGCTGGCATCGTATTCCTCATACTTGCAAGTATAATCCCTATTTGGCTTGTTCTCCGATACGCTGATTCTCATGGTGAGGACTAAGCTCCCTCTATTGAACGTTCAGAGTGCCTTTTCGAGGTTGTGAGTGAGACAGCCGACAACGAGTTCACGGAACTGCTTCCACCAGCGTCGTGATCGGATGAATGCGCCATATTTCCGTTTCAGGCGAGAGTTCACAGTCTCATTCTGACTCCGTTGGCCGTAGAGGTCGTCGTCCAACCGAGCGTTCCATGCCTTGTGGAGTGACGAAAATTCTCGGTGCTTGATCAGGGGACGAATGCCATCTTCACGAGCTAACGCGCGAATCTGCTGGTCGTCGTATCCCTTATCGCCGAGGAGCACTGCTACTTCACCAGCATTTCGTTTAATGAGTGATGGCGCGATCTTCGAGTCGTGTTTTCTGGTCGTCGTCACGTGGAGATCGAGGATGGCATTCGCTCTGGTATCCACGAGAAGTGTAACTTTCAACTGTTGAATCGTCAACTTCGTTCGCTTCGTGTAGTGTTTCGAGGCGTGGCTCCGGTCAAATCCGGAGGCATCGATCCCGACGACACCGTTAGTCGGGAGCAGTGAAACAGAGAGGTTGAGCAAGACACGCCAAACGGCCATGTCAAGTCTGTCGAACGCTTTGCACAGCGTTGACGGCGCAGGGAGTTCGGTGAGGTTGATCGCTTTTCGAATGCGGGGCATCTCGATGAGTTCGTCGAGGAGAGTCCGATAGGTCGTGTCCTTCCGCACTTTGAGACACAGGAGAACGATGTGCTGATGAAGTGTGTACCGTCGTTTCGAGAACTTCGAGGAATATCGAGCCACAGCACGTTGCGCTAACTGAAATGCTTCCTCAACAAATCGGAGCAACCGAGACTTTGGGAAGGCCTGCATCTACTCAAACTACTGACTGAGCCTGTAATTCACTAAGGATTTCAACAGAGCCTATTTGTTCGGTGTTTTTCCTGCTGAAACAGCCGTTAAGTAGGTGTGCTTATTGAGCGGTGAGGTATGGTCGGAGCAATTCAACGTACATCTCGGGATCTGTTGGCTTCTCAATGATCTGGTCTGCCCATGATATCGGTGCATTCTCGGACTGTACTTGTGGTTTCGAGCTTGACATTACGACGACAGGGAGGGGTGGAGTGACTGACTTCGCAGCGTCCAATATCTCTTTGCCGGTCGTCTGAGAGAGCCGCCAATCAAGCAGCGCCACATCCGGGCGGGGTGTATCTTCGTGCTCGTTTCGCTGATGGATGAGATCAAGTGCCTCATCCTGGGTATTCACAGTATGGATAGTCAGACTCAGTTCTGAGACGGAGAATGCCTCCTCAATAAACCGAATATCACCCGGATTGTCATCGATGACGAACAGATCTCCACTGCTCATCGCAACTCCTCCATTGAAACACCCAATGCAATAGCTCCTTATGGCTGTTTCGAGGTATTAAGAATACAACAGAATTGCAGATCGACTATCGAATATATCATGTCTCTTACCATCCGCACAGAAAAGGGGTTTTGCGACAGTACAACCGCCCTTCTTGACCACCTTGTTGTTAACTGTCAGTGTCAGACGAGTAGGTTTCACCAGGAATGAATACTGGGAGGTCGGTATCGCGGGTTTCCCGATCAAGACTATCGAACCAGTTGCGGACTTTCTCGTGGAGGTCGCTTTTTGTAGAGAACGAGTCGTATTGAATGTCGTAACCTTTCGGGAGTTCGTCGATAGTGGCACTGCTGAAACTCTCATCCAGATAGAGACCGATTCGCTGACCGGGCTTGTGCGTGAGGGCAGGATTCCCTCGACGGAGGTGAAATTCACCGAGGATACCGCCGGTTTCAGCACCGACTCCGGTTGTGAGGCCGCCTTGTGTGAACAGGAATATGACGGCGTCGCTGTGGGCAGCGAATGCGACTGATTGGGCGAGCGGGTCCATCCCTTCTACAACCGGTTCGTCATCGCTACGGGTTTTGTTCTGTTCCTCGGCCTGTTCGTGTGTCGGGATGTCAATATCGGTCGCAATGAATGCGCGACAATTGAGGTTCTCGCGGAGATTCGTACAGAAGTCTCGAAGGGCCTGTTCCATGTCGCCCTTACCATCGTTGGTGATGTGCCTGTCTGGATCGAAGAGTGGGTCGTTCTGAAACGGAGTTCGGAGTGTGTCGGCGTCATCATAGGCAACTTCAGCATTAAACGCGGTGTAGGGGCCCATGACGTAGACGGTGAAGTCGTTGTGAGTACTGAATTTCGGAGGTGAAGGGGCTTGTTCTGCAAGAATATCGGAGATGGGGCGTTCGTTGTACTGGAAATTCGTTTCGCCGTCAAACATTGTGTTCTACACTGTTTTGGGACGTCAAAGAGGTGTCCATCGAGTGCGGAAACCACGCCCGAAAGTGACGGTTAGAAACAAAGAAAGTATTCTTTGTAACCGCCAGTCTCATATAGAAGCCCACCGTACGTCCAGGTAACGATGTCCGCTGAAACCGCGCACACGACGCCAGATCCAGATAAGGAGGATCTCGAACAGTATGTTGACCAGCGACTGTTCGACGATAGTATGGGCACGCTCGCGGACCACACTGCCCGCAAAGCAGCGCTCGGTGATGAGCGACGATACGCGATCCTGTTCCTACTCTGGGAACGAGAGGAAGTGGCTCGCAAAGAGCTTGCTGCTGCTATCGATGATGATAGCTTCGACCTCAGCCACCACCTTGGAGAACTCATCGATGTTGGTCTGGTCGCCCGGACAGGTGCGCCCGAAGATGGTGATGGACGACAGACGTTCTACAAAATTACGCATCTCGGACGCCAAGAGATTGATACAGATTTTCGAAATATTACTGGCTCAGACCCCTCACAGTGAACGTACCCCGCGCTTCTCGTTCAAAGTGACTTGGATGTTGGCTGGCTGAACATCTGTTTCAGTTGATCAAGACTTGCGACGTAGCGTCGGAGGTCTTCGCGGTGTTCGAGAGCATGGTAACAACCGTCTCCCGTTTTCCCGATATGCCGTGCTTCGTAAAGGCACTTGAGAGTGGTCGCAGCGGTACCGTGAGAGATGTCCAAGTGTTCGGCGACTTCAGAGGGTTTGTACCCGGGCTCAGGATTTCTGTAGAGAAACGCCACGACGTCGGACTTCGTGGTTCCCGGCGTGAAATTGATGCCGGCATCGTGGAGATCCCCGGTGGTCGGTTCGCTCTCTTCGTTGTTCATGCCGAGTAGAAGGTGCTCCGCCGACAAAAACGACGGTGTCGTTACGTCGCGCTGCGTTAGACGAGGCCGTTCGCGGTCGCAATATCGACAAGATCCGCAACAATCTCGTCAATACGACTATCCTCACTCAAGATCTCTAACGTAGCTTCTAAGTCTGTTTTCAACTCGAACCGGTAGTGATTCCCACCCTGAATACCTCTATTCCGAGTTTCTGCGATGAGGAATCCTTGCATTCCGAGTGATTGCAAGTGGTCACGCACCCTGCGTTCGACTAACTGATTCGAGTCCAGACGAGTGACGATTGATTTGTACTTTTGATACACTTGACGTGTACGAGCCGGTGTTTCTTCAGCGGTTTCCAGTGCAACGACGGACAATAGTGCGAATTGATCCTGTGTCGTCAAGGAGCGCATCCCCTCTTCAATACGTTTGCGCTCCAAGATGTCGCGTGCTTCGCGCACATGCGATTCCTCAACGGTCTCCTGTTCGTTGTTTAGTGCGATTTCACCGGCCTTGTATAGCAGCCGAATTGCTTGTCGTGCTGACCCTTCGTCCTGTGCTGCGAAAGCTGCACAGAGCGGGATGACGTCATCAGTGAGAACACCGTCAATGAACGCACGCTCCGCACGACGTTCGAGAATCGAAGTGAGTTGATTGGCGTTGTAGGGGGCGAATTCAATTTCGCTGTCGTATAGTGAGTCTTTGACCTTCGGCGAAAGATTGTCCCGAAATTCGAGATCGTTGCTGATCCCGATTACTGATATCCAGTGGTCCTCTAAATGCCCATTCTTTCTGGCACGTGGGAGTTCATACAGCAGATCATCGTTACTACCGATACTGTCGATTTCATCGACGACGATGATGATCGTCTCGTTGAGGCTGCGGAGTTCGTCATAGAGGAGATCGAACATCGATTGCTGGTCAATACCACTCGGTTTCTTCCCTGTGCCTCGAATTTCCTTGATGAGGTGTGCGGCGAGCTGGTAGGATGTGGACTGGTTGTTGGCACTGGTTTTGACAACACTGAGTTCGAGCTTTTCGGTCCCGGATGCGAATTCTTTCAACAAATCGAGCTCATGGTCGATAGCGACGGTTTTTCCCTGACCGGTTTTCCCGTAGAGGAACAGGTTGTGAGCGTTCACACCGCGAGTAGCTGGTGCAAGTGAATTCCGAATTTCCTCAAGTTCATCTTCACGTTCAGGCAGTTCTTCCGGTTGCCAATCTTCCTTTAGCACGGATTCGTCGGCGAAGATCTCAACGGTGCTGCCGTATGGGTTGTTGGCGATACCAGTACCGTCGTCCATGATATTCGCCACCAATGTAGGAACACGTTATAAAACCCCCGTGTCCAGTGTGTCCGCATACTCGAATCAATAAGAACCCCCACACCCCACCGTGTCCGGATAATCTCTGTGAAAACACCCCTGCCTTGACTGAAGGAGGACAAGCTCTAGTTCAGGCAAAGAACTAAGTCACAAGAAGCAAAACCAAACCCGTACTGGGTACACAGCACAACGGTGATAACTAGGCTTGTTGTTAGATCGTTGTGCTGCAGTGTATCTGACGGTCTCCAGAGTGAATTACGCGGACACGGTGGGGGGAGGGAGCGTCACCATCTTACCTCTTTGCAGACATCCCACCCGGATTATGCGGACAGGGTGGGGTGTCCCTGTCTTCGACACAACATGATTCAGTTGAGATAATATCTAATCGGCCAGCGTACCACGGCTGACAGAGTGGTGGATAAGCAGGACCTCTCATTCCGAGTGAACGCTACCCGGAATCCAGCTGTCTAATTCCCGACCGTTTGTGAGCGTTACCGATAGGTAGCACTTCGGGGGAGTAGAGCAGTCAGAGGTAGTCGGTAAACCACTCAGGCGCACCGTACGCTTCGGCCCAGCATCGCCTGTGGCACGGCTCTCCCTGGCCGTTCGGAATTGCCCGCTCGAAATCAACCATTTCGCCGCAGAGGTCACACTCTGCCCGGTGTCCCATCTGGCGCGTCTCGACATCGAGGCCCTTCGTCTCGATGTACAGCTCGTGCAGTGCTCGGGGCGTCAACCGGACGAGTATTTTCTCGCGGTCGCTCTCGTCCCGCTTCTCCGGCGTGTAGGTGAGCACCCAGTCCTGACCGGGCTCACCGTCGCCAGCGGGCCCGAGGGAGATCGTCTGCGCGAGTTCATCCGAAACGTAGTGCCATACGTTGTCTTTGAACCGGGGGTAGTGACCCTTCGGGCGCGGGTTCTCTGGATCGACATCGTCTTCACTCATGTTTTCCCACCATCCTGGTGCCAGTTCCAGGTGATCTCTTTGTTACTGAAGGAGAAAATGCTATCACGTCCAGTACGTTTGTAGGCTGCCACCAGGGACGTGACCTCTCGCTTCTCGGTCTTCGCCGTGAACACCTGAGAGGGGGTGTTGGACCGTCGCCATCGACGCCACTCCGTCCGAAGGTCTTGAATGTGATTATGGAGGGTCATGCCAGACCAGCCTCTTCGAAGGCGTCGTTGACGACTTCGGCTGTCGGGGCGTTAAGGTACGGTTCGATGGCCTGGAAGCTATCCCAGCCGCCGACGGCCATCACGACCCGGGGATTCATCTGACGATCAACGAGTAGTCGCTGAGCAAAGCGACGACGGAGATCGTGGGAGCTGACATACTGATAGTCATTGTCGCCGGTTTCCTCGGCTGCATGCTCGGCAGTGCGCTTCACGACGTCCCGGACGCCTCGTTCTGTGAGATGTGATGTTGCGAAGATGGCACTATAATGTACAGGTTCCACCGGTAAAGGATGTGAAAGAAGTCGGCAACAAAGTCTGAAGGAACGGTTCTGAGAGAACTGTCGACTTCAGATCATAAACTGCCGGAGAAAAGCGATTTCAGGGTAGCGTCGCCACTACCGACCGAGCGAACCCAGAGGAAACGCGAGGTTAGTCGGGAGGGTCGAGACCGTAGCTCTTCTTGGCGAACGTCAGGAATGAGTTCGCCGAGATCGCCGGGCCGTCGCCGACCTCACCGTTCAGTTCGAGCTGCACGAGGATGTCCACGAGTCGCCAGCAGTTGTACAGCACACAGGCGAACGCGAAGTTGAAGTACCGAAACCGGTGGTCCGGCGACTGGGTCTCCGCGAGGAAGGTCTTCAGTTTCTTGAACCCGTTCTCGATGCCCCAGCGACGCTTGTACCGGGACATCAGCCGCCCGATCTGGTGTTTCATCTCCCGTTCGTCCTCGGGTTCGACGTCCACCCACGGGAGGTTCGTCTCGAAGGGGACCGTCGGCGCTTCGACCCGTGCCGGCTCGTCGATCTCCTCTTCTTCCCGGACCTCATCGAGAAGATTGCCGAGTGGCGAGTCGGCGTCGCGGCCCTCCGACAGCGGCGTCGTATCACCCACGTCGGAGAACTCATCGAGCAACTCCTGACGGATAGTCACCTCCGGGCCGTCGCCATCCTCTTCTTCGCGTCCCCACTCGCGCTTCGGGAGGTAGACAGTCTTCCGCGTCGGACCATCGTCCAGCCGTTCCTGCTCGACGACGTCAAAATCCTTGTCCTCACTGGCGAGCTTGGCGATCTGGTGTTCGTGGTCGCTGCTGGACCGGACGACGGCAGGGTTCAGGTAGTAAACGTCATGCTTCTCGCAAGCGTCTTTGACGCCGTCGTTGGCGAACTCCCGATCCATCATCACGAGGTCCAGTCCCGGCGCGACGTCGGTTGCCCCTTCGAGGAGGTCGTCCACGAGGTCAGCTCGCTTGCGGCCACGTTCGACTGGGACCGCATCGAGGATCAGCGGCATATCATGTCCGACGAGTTTGATGACTGCCCACTGGAAGAACGGTCCATCATCACCCTTGTACCCGAGAATCCACGGCTCTTGGTTCCGACCGCTACTGTTGCGGGTAACCTCGCCGCCCCACGGATTTCCCTTCGTAATGTCGATAGCAGCCATCTGCTTGCGCCCCATCTGATCTCTCGATTTCGCGCGTGCAACGAGCGTTCGGGCACTCTCTCGAAGCATCGTTCGCGTGCGCTCGATACCAAGCCGCTTCGTCTGGAGTCGGTGCGAGTCGCCCGACGGCGTCCGCTCTCGGGTCGTGTCCTCCGCGAACGACTGTGCGCCGTCATTCGGATGCATGTCGGTTCGCATCCCGAGGTAAGACTGCTGTTCCCAGAACGCGCCTTCAGGAATTGAGGAGTTGTCGCCGCGATCGAGGTAGAAGCAGTCTTCGACGATCGGCTTCGCGCCCTTCCAGACCTCACGGGCTTTCTCCCGCGCGAGCGTGTCCTTGCTCTTCGATTTCGTGACCGTATCGGTTGGCTGGTTCGGCAGGAATTCCGGCTCCGGTGCAGGAATGTCGTGGTAGCGAGCGATGTCCACGACGACCTCGGCGGCGTCCCGAACAGCCTCCTGTACCTCAACGAGGCGGTCCTCCCATGCTCGCCAGAGTGTTGACTGGTTCGGGATGTCTTCGAATCCCAGCTGCGTACAGAGGAACGGCTGCTGCTTGAGGTACTTCCAGAGCTTCGTTTCGTTCTTCCAGCCTTTCACACACCGAAGAACGTGCGCCCGGAAGACAGCTTCCCACGGCTTCGGGTCCCCCTGTTCGTGGTCGTAGGTGTCGTAGAAGCGGAGGTAGCACGTAGGCACCTCTGCGACGAGATCTTCCAGCGAGACAGAGCGGTCGTGCCGGATCTGTTGCTGGTACGGGTAACTACTGAGAGCCCCATCGACCATCTCCCGAAACGTCATGTCGAAAAACCGCGCTTCGACAACCTCCCCGGTGTCTGCGCCGTAGAGGCCTTCTACTTTGTAGTCTTTCGGTGTGGATTCATAGCCCGCGCTGTCGAGACGCCTCGCCGGACCGAGGCGCTCCCACCGTGACCCCGTCGGGGCCTGTCCCGTGCGTGCTGTCACTACTCAGGAATTATGTGCCTTCGTATATAAATACCAAGAACACGTAGAAGACAACTATTCTTTATATGTATCGTCGAGAAACGCACGATAGGTCTTCATCGAGATAGTCTCGAACCAGTCACGAAGTACCGTAAAATGGGGAAGTCGCGCGAACCCGCCACCCCCTTTCGAGTCGGCGGGTTCGTCGGGATTAGCGACAACTGCTTTAGCTTTCGCCACCGAATTACGGATGAAGAGGCGAAATTCCGAAGTCACAATACTCCGTCTCTTCGCTTTCTACCGAGATAACACAATCGTAGCGACGCTGTCTAGCGATCCTACAGAGAAAAATACTAACAACAATTGCCAAGTCCAATAGAATGAGGAGTCATTTGCCAAAGGTATATAGATCCTCTTTGCGTAGATTGACATATGAACCGAAGAAAATTCCTCACTGGCAGTGGGATCGGACTGGTTGCTGGAGGAGGTTATTTCGGCTGGAAATGGTATCAATCACCTTCCGTACCGAAGAATATAAGCGTAAAGACATTATATTCGGAGAGAGACATTTTAACACAACAATCGACAAGAGAGAGTGAATCCTTAGCTGCGAGAGAAGAATTTCATACTCTTATAGAAACCCAGGACGTGGCAAGTAGAGAATTTATATCTACTAATTCCGTAGCCGATTTTATCACTGCAACTGATTTTTCTGAGTCATATCTCGTTCTTATCCAAAATGGAATGCAGTCTCAGCCAGATCTTGTATTAGATTCGATTAGACGCCTTGAGGATGGTCTCCAATTTGATGTCACAATCGATGCTCCCATATTTGGGGTTGATGATGATCTTATAACCCACTCGCTGCTTGTTCGAATAACTGATCGCCAAGAAAATATCCCCGAAGTAATAGAAGTAGATATCAACGGATATGTGTGATTAGTCTGTTACGTCTTGCCGAGATACCTAATAAATACTCTGTCAAAATTAACTACTAGAGTCGCAAATTCCACCTTGATCATTATGGACACTTCCTCTACTTCTTGAGACCATAGTCCTGACAGTTCTTCTGTCTGTATTTGGGATCATTCTTTAAGTATTCCCGGAGGAGCTATTAACCATCTAACTATTATTAATAGGAATATTTAATAGTCAGTATAGATTATACATAATCAGTGTCAAATATGGTGAAAGATGAGAACTACCATCTGATGGGGAAACGCCGATTTATGAAGGCGCTTTCCGGCTTAGGATTATCAGCAACAGCAGTCAGTCTGATGAGTCAAAGTGCTCTTGCAGAGCTCACTGATAATCCAGAGAATGAAGTTCCACGCGTGAAGTTTGTCCGTGGGAGCCCTAACGATCCAAAAAATGCGGAAGCAGAGTACTATACTATCTCACGGGATGAGTGGGAATACACTCAAAGCCGGTACCGAGCAGGACAAAATCTGCTTCGAAGTTTTAAGAACCAAGGTATCGACCCAACCGGAATTGATGTCGTTGTGAAGACTCAATCTGGACGGAATAAGGATAAGGTGGTCTCGGTTCAAATTAACCCCGAACAACGTAAGATACTACCTCAAAACGAGAAACGTTCTGTTGAATCTCTCCGGGACGTCATTCCTGAGAAAGCCTCCGCAGAATTGGAAATTAACCAAAAAAGCGTGACCAGAGAAGTTCCAATCATTGTAGAGGAAGAAGCTGGATTCGATACTACTGATGAGCAGGAATCGACCGAAGTGACAACACAAAGTAGTCACTGGTACTATGACTATCGATATCGGCCTATCCCCGGAGGGTGCAGAATCAGGCCACAGAAACCAGATGGGTCATGGACAAATTGTACTGGTGGCATCCGGTCTTGGGATCTTGATCGTGGGGAATATGTGTACGTGACCGCTGCTCACTGCTTTGATGCAGAAACGGGCCAAACAATGGGACAACGGTACAGCTACCAAGACGTAGGAGAAACGGACAAGATCGCGTACAATGATCGCAACTGGATTGGCAGTAGAATGGATTCTGCCACAGTGGCACTCAATGATAGTGTTGACACCACTGCGCGGATGGCAGCTGATGACGGGGGTTATTTTTCGAACCCTGTCCGTGGCTACGTCCACACTGACTGGCTGCAAGATAATGAAGGAGGCGGTGCGTCATTAGGAAAGCTTGGGATCACTACTGGCCATACTGCCGGAAATATAAATAATGTATCAGTCTCGAACGATTACTTCACAACTAATGCTGACCGGGACGGTGGTGATTCTGGGGGACCACATTTCTACATTGATCCCGATAGTAGTAATTATGATTTCTATATGGCAGGTATCCACCGAGGTTCAACCTACTCAGGAAATGCAAGAGGTATCATCTATCAGAATATTATGGAAGAACACAACCTCTCTCTAGGTCTATCGTATCAGTAGTATATCTAAACTAAAGTCTAATCTGTCTTTTCTGGGGTGAAAATCAGTTTGATTATATATAAATATTCTAGAGTTGATGGCTATCTAACAATGAATATAGCATAATTTAGCGTGTCAGAGAATAGTCCCTAATCGAGATAGTTCACAGCTTTCTCTCTGAATAAAACTGCTGACTGGTGAGTTCACTCGATTAGTGGCGAAATGAGAACGGTGTAATCGGTAAGTAGCGGGTGTGAGATGTATTCTATGACACGCTCTCACGACAACTAATTCTTCTCGCCGTTCTGAGAAAAGCGCGGTATTCACTTGTGAGCAGGGGGACGCGAGACCACTCAGTCCGGCGAGTGATCGCCGTCGGACCTGTGCATTATTTCTTATCTTCGCAACACGTCGTGAGATCAATCAATGAATCGTCTGGCGCTATATCTTCGGCATTTTCTGATGATCAGCAATTTCACGAGACAGAGAGCAAAACGTCCAATACAGTAGCTTTCTAACACCAGTTGATAGGTGAAATTATATCTGATAGAATCTCGCCACTACCAGTCGGTAGTTCAGAGAAGAAAACCCGGAAAACAGGGACTACACAGCAATGTCGCCACTCACGAGGGGGCAAACCCGGAAACGAAAACGTTAGTCAGGGGGATCTAACCCGACGTAATCCTTCGCAATCGTCAGGAACAGATCTGCTGTCACGAGTGGTTCATATCGGAACTCGGGCTCAGCCCGTAGCTCCAACTTCACCAGTAGATCGGTGAGTCGCCACACATTGTACAGCGTACACGCGTACAGGAAGTTGAAGAACCGGTACTCGTGATCCATCGACGTGGTACGGACACGGAAGCTCTTGATCTGCTTGAATCCGTTCTCAATTCCCCACCGATGCTTGTACTTCCTGATCACTCGCGCCACCATGTGTACCTTCTCCATCTCGGACATTTCGTCACTGTCCTCACCAGCACCACTCGGGAGTTCGAGATCAGGGTGATTCGTCTCAAACAGCATATACAACCCCTTGTCTTCCTCACTCCCCGGCAACTCTTGTTCGTCTTCCTCTTCACGAACCTCTTCAATCACGTCACCGAACATCTGCCCAACATCTTCCGTATCCGCATCAGTCGCTTCTGCAAAATCACGGAGTAACTCCTGACGAAGCACATCCTCTCCATCTGACTTCTCATCCGCTTCGTCGCTCTCGTCATCCTCTATTCCATCATTCGTCCGCTCAGCATTCATTGCTGGCACATACACACGCTTCCGTTCAACCTTATCATCGTCTTCTTCGTCAGTTGTCTCGTCAGCTGTGAAGTCACCAAGCGTTGTACCCACGTCAGCGTCATCGGTACTGGCCTCATCACTCTCGATATGGACGAGCTTCCCTTGACGGCGAAGACGCGTACATGTCGCCCGCTCACTCGTCCGCATAATGCCCGGATTCAAATACCACACACCGTGATCCTCACAAACCTCTTTCACCGGATCGTGGGCAAACTCTCGATCCATCATCAGCAACTCGACATCCACCATGTCTGTCGCAGTCTCCAAGAGCTGGTCAACGATAGCGACACGTGAGAGCCCACGATGCACGGGAATTGCATCCAATACGAGTGGAATATCTAATCCAACAATTTGGATGCTCGCCCACTGAAAGTAGAACTCCGCAGACTCGTCTTCACCATCGTTCTTGTATCCGAGCAGCCACGTGTTCGTGACGTTCCCGTCCTCGTCAGACTCGATTTTCCGTTTCGTTCGGTACGGATTCGACTTCGTGATGTCAATGCTCACGAGGACGCCGTCAACGAGCTCCGAGTCACGGCGAGCGCGCTCGATCAACTCACGTGTCGTGTCACGATGCATTTTCCGAGCTGCATCCGGCCCGATTTTCTGTAAATGGTGGCGATGAGTACTGCCCGTTTGAACGCGGTCGCGCGTTGTCTCTGCCGCGAAATTCCACGTACCGTTCTCCGCGTACATCTCTTCACGTGAACCGATGAACGCGTGCGCTTCGAGGAATGCGTTGTCGTGAACCTCTGTGTTCTTGCCACGCGGAAGCTCATAGTTCTCCGTCACCATCGGCTTGGCTTGCTGCCATATTTCCCGCGTTTTCGCAATCGTCCGGTCTCGAACTGTTGAGTCATCCTGTTCGATGCCGTCAGGTGTGTCAACGCTCGGATCGGGGTGGAAGACTTCGTCCGGCGCGGGCACGTCGTGTTCGCGTGCGACATCGACCAGCACTTGCCCGATAGTCCGCACGACCTGTTTGTGTTCGTCTGAGAGACGGTCTTTATTCCATACTCGCCAGAGAGTGGTTTTCGATGCGAGCCCATCCTCGAATCCGAGTTCAGCAACCAGCTCTGGGTTATCATTAAGATAGTCGTGAAGGGCAGTTTCGCCGCCCCATCCTTTGACGATACGGAGCAGGTGTGCTTTCAGCAGCGATGCTGATGGCTGTTTAAAATGCCAGTCAGCCACGTCATACCCAAATTTTGACGGGGCGAGTTCGACGTAACAGATCGCTTCTTCTACGTCGTTGTGTTCTGGGTGCGCGAACCATTCTTCGATGAATGCGGCGGCATCCCACGCGAGCGGCCATGGGTCTCTGTTGACTGTGTCATGGGCTTCCGAGTATGGCCACTCCCGGTGAGACTCACGCAAGGAGTCAAGGACCGTTTGTTTCGTGTTGGGAGTGGCCGTCATAGACTGGTAGGTAGTTTTTACTTCGAATCGAAGTGTAAGGTTCGGAGTGTTGTTTCCGGAAACCTGTCTTATCCTACGCTACGGGTGGTTAAACGCGATGTGTGTACAGGATAATTCGATTTCCGAATTGTTCCAAATCAAATTGTATTTTGGAACGAAGCGAATTTCAGAGTAGAAGAAAGTTTGACTATGGATGCTAACAGGGTATAGCGTGTAATGCATGGCAGACACGCTTAGGGAGTTCTTTGAGCTACGTGGCGGGATCGGCCTTCTTGTGGTGCTGAAGGGTGAATCCAAGCGGTTCAAGGATCTGAACGAGCGATTACAGATTAGTTCGTCAACGTTGTCGAAGCGGATTGGGGAAGCGAAAGACCTCGGGCTGATTACTCCGGAGATCGACGACCGGGAGACATCGGTGAAGAATCAGTATCGGATTACAGAGCGTGGGCAGTATGTAGTAGCAAAAATGGAACGATTGGAGATCGTCCACGCGTATCGAACAATGCTTGATATGCAGGCACAAGTTGAGGATGGGAAGAAAGAGCTGGTGGAGTGGGTTGAGGGTGAGAAGACGAAAGAAGAGTTAGCGAGGCGTAGTGACAGTGATCCGTACGTTAATCCGTTCGGTGAAGATGTGACGGGCTTCTCCGGTGAAGACTCTGAACGAGATTATGATGATGAGTTCTTTACTAAGGAGTAACTCCCTGAGTGACTTTGTTTCTTGAGGCCGCTGATCACTACAGGCGACGAGTTAATCACCGACTCAAGGGGCACCGCTCGCTGGGTCGTCAAGGATGCGACTGAACCGATTGATGAAACCACCGGCATGTTGAGCTAGGCTATCGACCTGAGTTCGCAACCGCTGTTAGGCATAACTGCGACCACAGCGTCCCTGCAATTGGAGTAGCATCTGTGGTCGCCGGTATTACTGCCATTCCGTCTCCGTTCTGCTGGCGATGTCGTCCGATCTCAAAACAAAACTTATGCCCTTATAGCCTTAATTTGGAAACTATGAAAGTATCTCTCTTCAAGATTGATTTTGCAGTTGTGTTTTTTGACGCGTTGTTGGCGGCAGGGGTGCTATTGGCGATAATCTTGCTCGGCACGTCCCTTCTTGATACTTGGTGTGCGAAGACGAGGGGAGTAGTGGCAGTCGCGCTAGGAGGGCTACTCACCGGATTATTCGCAGCTCAGAACGAATGGATGAAAGCTATGCTGTCACTGTTTGTGACAGTTACAATCATCATCTCGTTACGACAACGAATATGAACATTTCTGGAAGAGTGTTAGCAGTATCCCAAGAAGCCCCAAGGGCACATCAGGTACGCTCTACATCTTCCATCACATCTTTGATGATTTTTATAGAAGTCCCCTTGTCGTCTTAACATGTGTGCCCTATACAGACCGTTCACTACAGTGTCAAATGGACTCATGACCGATTCTATGACCCGCTCGGTTAGAAGTTGATGTGGGTATCAGTAGGTTCACCACGCTCTGGTCAAGTGAGAAGACTCACTTTCTCCAAGAGCGCCGTTGCTGTCTCGATCCGTTCTCTGGCTGGCTCAGTCAACTGATCGCCCTCAAGATGGTTGAGTTGGCTGAGTGCACGATGTAGTCTGTATCTTGGTGTGTTGCGTGGATCCATTGGATGCGCCTCAGCCGATTGCGGCGCAGATAAACATGATATGATAGAGACAGTGATTTTCCTGCTACCCGACTATATATTGACCGATGTCATCGGTGTTCTTTGAACTCCGCCGCCTCAACTATCTCCCATAGTAGTCAATTGGTCATGTTGGTTACCGGCCAGCCAGCGCCCAACCCGTACTCCCACTTCACCAGTGAGCGCTGAAATTCCGAATCCGAGGACTGTAAACACGATCGTGGCACCAATCGCGCTCGCCACAAACCATACTGGGCCGGCCAAGCGGAACGTGGCTGTAAAAAGATCAAAACCAACCCAGAATACTGGAAGTCCGCCAATAATCCCGACCCGAACCCCGACCCCACTAATTTCACCGTTCACACGCCCAATCAGATAGCCGGCAAGAATACCACCGAAAAACACTGCTCCAAGCGATAGTTCGGATCCTGTTTGCCAGTAACTGAAGGTGGTGAATGGAAGAGAGCACAACCCACCGATGAGAGCGTACTTCCATTGGGTCATTCCGGACTGCAGAGGGGGACCAACTTCAGGCATAGTATTTCAATAGATGCTTGGTGTTGCAAGATTATAATAACTGTCCTTATAGAAGATGCTATTGTGCCATCCTTTGTTGTATCACTCTGTAAATAAGATATACCCTGTACTGAACGATCAAGTCTCGAACATCCAGTTTCGCATTAAGAACCATTATGGACTAACGAAATGAGCGGAAGCTAGTGAACTCGTCCATTTTGGTAGCGGTGGATGTCACCCTCAACGTCCGTGGGGAGGTAGGCATCGCGTGGTTTTCCGCCGCTCCCAGTTGTGTCCTTGCCCTCTGGAATTCGGAGCCGGTAGTGATCGCCGTCAGGTGTCCGCTTCACGTGCTTTGGACAAATCTGTGGAATTTCGAAGGCACGGAGGCCGACGTAACCACCGAGTTGAATGATGAGATCGTCACGATGGTTCATTGCAGCCCGCCGCAGTTCGTCAAGTTCTGCGTCGGTCATCCAGACCTTGTATTCGTCCGCTTTTGCGGTCGCCTCCAGTCTCATAGTAACTCGTTTAACAAGCTTTCACTATATATCTGTTTACCATCAAAAACAGTGGAGTGTGACCGGCTGATCAGGCCTTCTTAGGGGGTATATTCGTCTGTATGGTGACGACTTCTTTGATAAGTCGGAGATTGGAGATTAGTAGATCCCGCGTGGTGGATCGTTCTCCGGTTCCGGGAGCGGCGGCAGGGTCGTGTAGTTCTGCTGGCGGTTCATCTTCATGGAGTTCGTGTATATTTTGCGCATTGTTGTGGAGTTGACGGGAAGAGTTGTGGACCGAGGGCCTACAGTCGGGGATCGTCGAGGCCGATCCGGCCGGTGCCGACGTCGCTCTTGATGGTGTGGTGCCAGCCGTCGGTGGTGTCGGTGTACCCCGTGATGTGGTGGTCGGGGTTCTCGTTCAGGACCTGGACGGCGCGGCGGCCCTGATCGCTGTAGTTGATGTACGATCCGTCGGACAGCATCCGGTCGGGTGCGGTGTTCTGGGGCATGTTGGTCAGAGGGTTCGGTGAGTCGCGGATTATTTGTCGTACGATGCGCCTGTGCTGGAGGTGAACTACACCACCAACGGACCGTAGGGGGTGACGAACAGGTTGGTATCGTCCCCGTTTGGCAACGGCGGCGTGTTCGGGCTGGGGAACTCCCAGGTCAACTGCTTCGAGTACGCCTTGGGTTTCATGTGTTCACCTCCGTACCTGGTAATAGACGCCCCGGGGATAAGTCAATTAGAAAGTACACAGGATAGGAAGCCTGAGCGTCCCTCTTAGCGTTTCAGTGGAATATCCGATAGCGGGTTGTCGATCAATTTGGACAGTATGGAAACTCTTCGAGTGGGGTGTCAACCGCCCAAAATTTATATCCCGTCGATGGAGATGTTCTGGCATGGGTCTACCCGGTCCCGGTTTGGGTTTTCAATGACCAGGACAGCACCGCCCCGTGAGACAGGGGTGCTGTCTCGGTCAGTGAATCCGGTTCAGGATAGCTGACTGAGATAGTATCCTAGAGTCTTGCGGGCGTCGCCGGCGCTCCGCGCCGATGGGTGTCTGTCTTGGTCATTGACACCCAGCCATGACTGCACGACAATCCCTTCACGCCGTCGGGGAATCGGAGCCGCAGAACACGGCGGACAGCGTCAAGTTCGCTCTCCCGGCCCAGATCACGAGCCTCGGCCTCTTGGATGACGACGAGCCCGTGCTATGGCAATTTGACGAGGAGGTTGGCCTCCCTGTCGTCACTCACATGGAGCACTTCGGGGCAATGCTCGGGAAGTACGGCCAGCCGGATATGCGCGAGAACGGGCGGACGACCACCTTGCCCATGAGCTATACCGCGTACGCACACGGAGGCGGGCACCCGCAGGTTAACTTCACACGGGACGACATCCTCGGGTTCTTTGCTCCCGAAATGAGGATCGCTAACGACTTCCCCTGCCTCTACGTCGGGACCTTCGACGATTGCCAGCGTCTTGCCCGGGGTTGTACCCAGATCATCTGGGGCGAGTCGTACGAGCGCCCAGTATTCGCACCCAGCCAGCAGAAACACGTCCGAGAAGTCTGCATTGCTCAACCGGGTAAGGAGCCCTTCCGTACCACGCGCCCCGCAGCCGAGGGATGGGTTCGCTCGGAGAAGCTCCTCGGCGAACTCCCAAAGTTGACGCCCTCTGTTCCCTCTCGGCAGACGGCAGATGACGACTAACGCACACGGGGCTTTCTCAGAATCTGATTCATGGTGATCCAATCTCAAGTTCGTTGACGACGCTCTTAGGAGTTACATCGTAATCGACGAGACGATCGGCAGCTAATTGCCAGGCTCGTTCAGATAACTCAGGGTCAACAGTCTCGTAATGCACAGAGAACTCGGTCAGTGCCACTGCTACCAGGAAATCGTCCTTACGTTGGTTGGACATCGGAGGTTCTGGCCGCGTCTTCATACATAAACATTAGAAACCGAACACAAGACTCTCGACACGTTCTGATGTCCAGAAAGTTCGGTCATAGAACTCGGATTTGAGGAGTACATTCATATGGTATGTCACCCAAAATGTAGGAAAATGGGAGCCGGTGAGAGTAGCGAAACCATACCAACGTCTCTGGAGACCATTCAAAAGCGAACACAGTGGATTCGAGACCGAGAAATAGCAGACACGGCCCTCAGAGATTTCCTCAGAACCCACGACAAAGAGTTCCCCAGCGGCGACATCGATCTCAAGGAACATGTAGCCAAAGTCCTCGACGAGGACGAATTCCCTGGCTTCCGGAAACAATTTCGGTTCGGCGGGAAGCAGAGCCTGAATTTCTTCGTCCTAACGGGAATTTCTGACGAATTCGACGACATCCCATCGAGTGTCGTCAGTGAATTCCCAAGGGCTGAGGAAGTGCAAGACGAGAAGGGAGAACCGTTTCTCGTCGATACCGAGGAGTTCGACGACCGGCTGTACGTCATCCTTGGTCGGTACGTGTCGATGAAGACGGTCGATCCGTCCACAGGTAAACCACAACGCGACCTGAAGCCAGATGAGTGCGTAGCCGTCATCAACAAAGACACTGACCTAGTACACGTCCGAACTGCGGAGGTTCCGTTGGCCCGACGGGTTTGTAAAAAGATCGCGTCGTCGATCGGAATAGACTACCAAAACGAGGATGTGTTCTACAAACCGAGCTTCGACCAAGCTTTCATCAACGAGTTCAGCGACCAGATCGAGAAGTACGTGAACCTGAACGTCGTTGTGAGCGAAGGCAACGGTCGGACAGCAAGTTCAGTTCGGTATACCTCGAAGAAAGACGAAAGCGGGGAATACATGAACTTGCTTGAGGACGATCAAGTACAGCAAGAGCTTAACGAAGAAGATGGCGAGATATCGAAGGGCTATGTCAAGCTCAACGATAGTGACTTCGCGCTGTATCTGAACCGGCCCCAAAGCAAAATTTGGTTCAGAAGCTACGAACGGGAGGGCCGACTCAACGAGATTGAGGAACTCATCGACGATGTTCTCAGAAAAAGTGGAGGATATCCCCAACAAAAACTTCAGGGATTTGAAAACGTCCCTGAGTGAGCTTCAGACCGAGCAAACCCGATTTACTCGCTCGGCATTAGCGAAGCGTTCAGGGGTCGATGAGTCACAGGTCCTTGTGTTTCTCACCGAACTGTGCGATGAAGATGTTGTTGAAGCGAAGGTGAAGGTTCGATGTCCGTACTGCCACCAAGAGCACGGTATATACGCCTCGCGTAGTGATGTGCCGGCTGAGTCGATGCATTGCTTCTGTGGTGAGGAATTCGATCCGAGTGAGAAGACGAACTGGTCTGTTGTGTACGAGTTCGTGGAGGATATCGATTTTTTTCTGATCTCAAACTGGAGTTCGAGACCTTCGTAGATTCAGCGAGGGATTTAAGTTCGGAGTATTTCCGGAGGAAGTTCGAAGAGTTGGAGGCAATCGACAATAGCGCAACCCGAGGGCGGTATTTCGACTACTTTATCGGTCTGTTGTTCAATCAACTTCCAGATGTTGACGTAGTGATTGGCCGGGAAGTAGCGACCGGTGAGATCGATGTCTTCGTCGCGTGTTTGGACGCTCCAGACTGGTTACATCGGCTGGTAGGGGATGCAACATTGTTAGAAAACAAATGGCGTGAGAAGCCTATCAGGACGGATGATATTAGCGTGTTTCACGATAAGGTCTCGATGGCGACTGCGTCGTGTAAGGTGTGTTATTTCGTGAGTATGAGTGGGTTCACGTCCGAGCGGAATATGGGGGCAGCGCAGTTGATCCAGTCGAAGTCTAACCCGAAGATGGTGGGGTGGGAGCGAGAAGATGTAGAGGTGATGATTCGTGAGGGCTCGCCAGAGCGGTTGTTGCGGTCACATGTGATGTAGCGAATCAATCGCTCCATGCACGAAAATAGCGGCGATCAGTTAGTGAGTTAGTACAAGGTGCTAACTAAATCCATGACTACGGTCGCTCTTCGAGCGAAATATCCCACCCCTCGTGCTCTTCATCATCCATATAGGCAAAGTGATTCTGCGCCTGCTCGTAGGTGTCCATCCCGCGAAATTGGAAGAAGGGTGCATCACAGGCAGGGCAGGTCTCAGCGTCGGAAACCCGACCAGATGATCCTCCAGTCGTCTGCTGCCCCATTGTTGCGCTCATAGCCCGAGAGACGTAGTCTGTGTCCCCTGGCTCGAATTGCTGTTCGATCTGTGTCAGTAACGCTAGTGTCCAGTCTCTGGCGTCACCGCGGGTTGTGATCTCTCCTGGGCCATCGAAGAAGTCCTCAACCACGCCGACCACATCAGCTGCCCACCGAAGACTAATACTGTAGCTGTATTCTGCATCCAGTTCAGGCTCGATCTCCTCCGCGTCCATCGCAAGTACGCTAACCTCGACGTCCAAGTACTGGTGGCGGTAAGTATAGGTCGGGTTCGGGTCCTCCGAGACACGATCCCGTTCCCAATCCCCCGGAAGATCCTCGATAAGCTCCGTCGGCTCTGTTGAAATCCTTAGTAAGTTACAGGTTCAGTCGGTAGTTTGAGTAGATGCAGTCCCTCCCAAAGTCTCGGTTGCTCCGGTTTGTCGAGGAAGCATTTCAGTTAGCGCAACGTGCCGTAGCTCGATACTCTTCGAAGTTCTCGAAGCAACGCTACACGCTCCATCAGCACATCGTCCTCCTGTGTCTCAAAGTTCGAAAGAATACAACGTATCGAACACTTCTCGACGAACTCATCGAGATGCCCCGTATTCGGAACGCGATCAATCTCACTGAACTGCCTGCCCCATCAACACTGTGTAAAGCGTTCGATAGACTCGATATGACTGTCTGGCGAGTGCTGCTCAATCTCTCTGTTTCACTGCTCCCGACCAACGGCGTTGCGGGGATCGATGCTTCGGGATTCGACCGCAGTCACGCCTCAAAACACTACACGAAACGCGCCGAGTTCACGATTCAGCAACTCAAAGTAACACTGCTGGTCGATTCCAAAGTGAACGCAGTCCTTGATTTACACGTGACGACGACACGAAAACACGATAGCCAGATCGCTCCGTCGCTGATCAAACGCAACCCCGAGGCTATCGACATCCTGCTCGGGGACAAAGGCTATGACGACCAGAAAATCAGACGGCTTGCCCGTCAACACGAGATTCGCCCACTAATCAAGCATCGTGAGTTCACATCGCTTCACAAGGCATGGAATGCACGCTTAGACGCTGACCTCTACGGCCAGCGGAGTCAATCAGAGACAGTCAACTCAACGCTCAAGCGGAAGTACGGTGCGTTCGTCCGTTCACGACGCTGGTGGAAGCAGTTCCGTGAACTCGCTCTTGCGTGTATCGTCCACAATCTCGACCAAGCAATCTAACGACCAGTACAGACCAAGTAGAGAGCGGATCGATGACCGATTTATCCGGGAGATCGCAGAGACCGGGTGCTGAACACAGAGGATGAATTCATGCGAAAATTCCCCCAAGCATCAAACAAGGAGGCGTCTTATTACCCGTAATGTACGATGATGTCCTCTTAGCGACTGACGGGAGCGACACGGCCTCAAAAGCGGTCATGCAGGGGTTTGAGATCGCAGCGAAATTCAATGCGTCCGTCCACATCCTGTGTATTGGGGCGCACGCTGAACAAGCAAATGGGGAGACATCGGTTATCGACGCCGCCGATTCAGCAGAAACAATCATCCAAACTGCGAAACAAAAGGGCCGTGATTTCGATGTCGGTGTCCAGTTGGCCGTCCGGACGGGCCGTCCTCATCAAGAGATTCTTACGTATGCTGACCAGCAGGGGATTGATCTACTGGTGCTCGGAACGCAAGGACGGACTGGTCTCCGCAAACTCGTTCTCGGCAGCGTTGCGACGAGCGTCGTCCGGGAAGCAACGCAGCCTGTTCTCACCGTCAGCAAGAACGTCACGAACGTTCGGTCTACGTTTCACGAGTTTTTGATACCAACGAGTGGACGGCCCGGTACAGCGGCGGCGATTACACACGGGATCGAGCTATCTGCCGCATATTCGGCACGAGTTCACGCCGTGTACGTCGTCGATGACACGATCTCTCGGGCACCGGCATATCTGGATACAGTACGAGAATTCGGGCGCGAGGCAACGAACGCAGTTGCAGTACAGTCAGCATCGACTGGTGTCGGAACGATGCGACAGATTCTTCGAGGAGATCCAGCGACCAAAATTCAAGAGTACATCGGATCGCACGGTGTGGATCTTGTCGTGATGGGGACGGAACGTCGAACTGGAGTAGATCGTCTCGTTTTAGGAAGTGTTACGGAACGAGTCCTTGCATCAGCCCCTGTCCCTGTTCTCACTGTCCGAGCGCACGAGACGTAACTATAGTAATTCCAATCGGCAGCGTGATCGCAAGCAATGAGAGACTTAATGAACAACAATAACGGGAACCGGTGCTCGTTTGGACACGGTTTCCGTGATGTTCCCGACGAGGAATCGGCGGGTCGCACGCTTCCAGTCCTCGCCATGTGCTCCGAGCACAATCGTATCGTAATCCTCAGCTCGGTCGAGAATGTTCCGGGCTGGGTGGCCGACTCCGACGATTTCGTCGATCTCTCGACCACGCTCGTCAGCAATTTCACGGGCGCGCTCGAAAACGGGTTCAGCGTGTTCGGCGGCAGCTTCATCAAGGTCGTTTTCGAGGGAGAGACCGACCGCTTCCCCCATCATCATCGACGGGACGCCGACGACGTTTAAGACGGTGACATCAGCTTCGGGATGGTTCTCAAGGGCGTACTCAAGCGCGTGGCTAGCGTGCTCGGAGTTGTCCATCGGAACGAGAATTCGTGAGAGCATATCTCAAGAGATGTCATCCAGCTACCTAAGTCCCAGTGTCAGGCGACTCCCGGGATGAGGATGAAGAACCCGTAGGCGAGGATCGTAGACACGGACGGGCCGATAATCCACATCGAGATGTATTTCATTATCGCTCGGGGATTGAACAGATCACCCGCCTTGAGCACCTCTTCTGGTTCCTCTTCTCCGATTGGCGCGGCTGGTTTCCCTTCCATCTCTTCGGCGGTGATTGCACCGGGGACGATCTCGGGTTCGCCCGTGTCCCGAGTAACGGCCTCACGAAAAGTAATCGGGCGAGTTGCACGACCCCACCCGATCCCGACGATTGTCATCACCGTCGCCATCACGAGACTAATTGGAATCCCGATCCACGAGAGAAGCGTTGTAATCGTTGATGCTGTGAGCATGACGAAGAGGGCTGCGAGCAGCGGGATGTCACTCAGTTCGCCCCCGACAGATTCCATCGTCCGGCGGGCAATGGTGAACCCACCGAGTCCAATCGCAAGCGTAGCGATGATGATTGCCGTATCGTCAGGGAGTCCGCCTACTCCGCCGACCAGTGGCGCGGCAGCGTTCGGGACATTGCTTGCCCCGGCGCTGAACGCCATGTAACAGCCGATAACGAGCACAACTACTGTGGTACCGAGTTCTGCCCACGTCGTGTTTGGGCCGAACGTGGGCTTCGGAAGCGTTCCATCCCGGTCGAGGGTCAGTAATGGGCCATCTGATTTCTCAATCTGTACCCGTCGGTTGACTTCTGGATAGATGTATCGTCCAATAATCCCGCCAATCCAGAACCCGATGATCGGCGTGACGACCCACCACGAGACAATCTCGGCAATGGTCGCGTAGTTGAGTGTGTCTGTTGCGAGTCCAAGACCGGCTATCGCGCCAACGGTCGTCATCGACGTTGGAACGGGAACGCCGAAGATATTGGCGATGAGGATGCCCAGTCCAATGAAGAAGAGGA
The DNA here is from genome assembly GCF_031165565.1 of Natrinema thermotolerans. Taxonomy (NCBI): domain Archaea; kingdom Methanobacteriati; phylum Methanobacteriota; class Halobacteria; order Halobacteriales; family Natrialbaceae; genus Natrinema; species Natrinema thermotolerans. The sequence continues at coordinate 80,207 of NZ_CP101874.1, forward strand.
CAGCGACGCCAGCCGTCAGCGTGAGATCAATCGTGATGATACCTTCGCTCAGCGTGTCCATCACGTTCCGTCCGACAGTCCACCCACCGAGAAAGACGAAAAACGTCATGAGTGCTGCTGCCGTCGTCTTTTTGACGATACCAGCACCGACGGGTGGCCCCCACGCAATTCCGGTAGATGAGCCACCAATATTGAACCCGACAAAAAGAGACGCAACGATCCCAATTGCGAGTAGGGTTTCTACCATCGGTAGATAATAAGGGTGTCGTAGTAAAATAACTACCGTAGTAGACGGATAAGTTATAGCAGGCCTCACCGAACTGTTGTATCTATTCGCCCAATTTGGGCGGTATACCTTCTGTACTGGACGACTCAGTCCAGACGTACACTACTCGTGCAAACCTTTTGCTCTGCGCTCCCTTACTGACGCTCGCGGTGAGTGAACAGTTCTTCACCTGCACTGATGAGTAAATCCTCTGTACAGGGCGATTTGATTGATGCGTTCTTCACAATTGAGAATCAGTCACGAAAATCAGACCCAAGGCAAGAGTCGTTTCGCAGACCTCTCAATAATATCACCAGAACGGGCAAGAAGTATTGTTCGGTCAGTCTGATGTACTACTGTGCGAGGAACCGAACCAACGAGACGGCGGTGCAAGGCTCCTTGACGTGTCGCTCCGAAAACGATCACATCATGGTCAATAGCCGCCTCAACAATTCCCTCGGTTATATCGTCACCATCGTGAATCACTGGCTCCATCTGAATAGGAGGGCCAGGCGCTTCTTCGAGTTTCATTTTTGCACTTGCAATGTACTCGCGTGCTGTCTCGGAATCCGTATCAGTAGCGGCGACTGAAAAAACATGTACGGCGGCGTCATTGCGAGCAGCAATCGCCTTCGCTACGGATGCTGCCGGACGGACATGAGGACCGCCAGCCACTGGCAAGAGAATGGAATCGACACTGTTCGCCTCTTGGCCAATTCGTTCGACATAGAGGTCACACGGTGCATGCTCAATAAGCCGATCGATAGTAGTACCAAGGACAGCATCTGTTCTCCGTTTCCGCTCTTGCCAACCTACGACGAGCGCACGCGCATTGGTCTGTTCAACTGCTGTGAGTACGCCATCAGCAGTTGATCGGCCGACGATTAGTTCACTTGTTACCGTGACATCGTCAGGGGCAACTTCAGTTGCTTTGTTGAGTATTTTCTGGCTGGTGCCCGAATACTGTTCAATAATCGTATCATCAGTATACAGGGAAAACGGTGAGTTATGCGGTTTGGCGATCACAGAAACGATCTGCACGAGGCCATCGGTCACCCGGGCAAGGTCGCCAGCTGTCCGGACCAATTGCTCTGCGTGGTCAGGGTTAGCAACTGCGACCAGTATTGGTCGAGACTCGGATGTGTTTCCCATGAGTGTCACTTCGTGTCATGGTGCCGAATACCCTTGGGTCAAATATGACGTTGAATAGTCAATACTGCAGAAAGACGTTGTCGTAAACTCACCACACTAAGCGAACTCCCACTGGTGTTCAATAAGCATGTGTAGTGTGCAGTAGATTCACGTGAATACATCTCTAAAGAAGAGGGTTTCAACAGAGCCGGAGAAGTTTATACCGCTCCCGCAGTCGCCAACGAAACGGTCTTTGCCGTCTCGAAGACGGGCACCTTGACGGCGCTCGCTGCCGCCGATGGGAGTGTCGAGTGGCAGGCGAACGTCGAACCAGGCATCTACGTGCCGCCGGCAGTTGACGACGAGCACGTCGTCGTCGCAGCAGGCAATGCGCGGACGATGGCCTTCAACGCAACAACTGGTGATCGCCTCTGGATGTTCGAGACGGGCGTTAGCAAGGGAGCGCCGGTCATCATTGGCGACCATGTGCTCGCTACAGGGGCGAACACAGGAGTCCATATGCTGGATGCCGCGACAGGTGACCGTGTTCGCCACTGGTCCGCTGAGAATGTGGGCTCTCAACCAGTGGTCGCCGCTGGTCGGTTATTCTATCTTGGCTGGAATGTTTCGGATATTTTCGTAGTCGAATAATCAGTCCGATCCCAACCGTGGTCATTTCTGGGCGTCTCTTTGACGGTCACCCCCAGCAGTTGAACGTCGCGATGACTCGCGCCCAGCGGTTCTATGTGGTTGTCAGCGACTGGTACACGTTTGCCCATCTGCAGACGGTTCCGACGAAGACTCTGTCCTGTATGCCGGTCTCTACTCATTCCTCGAGAACATCGGGAGACTACGCCAGGTCGAACCAGAGTTCATTCCTGTTCTCAAGTGACCGCACGGTTCGGTTTGTGTGGTGCCAGATGAGTGGACACCATGACAGATCATCTGACGTTATCGGAGTTCGCGACGAGCGAGTCAACTGACTCGAGGCTGGGCAGTCAGCCATCGACTAACGAAACCGTGACGATGACCGCTGACGAGCGGGTCGCAACGTACCTCATCGAGGATCAGATGGCGGATCTCACAGACGCGATCCGTGAAGCGGTCCAAAACGGCATCGACAGTCCGGGGTCATCCCGTGTGCTGGTCAGTATCTCGCCTGAACGATCGCTTATCCTCGATGATGGCGCTGGTGTTGACCTCAAGTCGACCGAAGGGCGACGCAACCTCTCAGTGCTGGGTGCAGGAAGCAAGCAACGAGCAGACGACGAGACAATCGGCGAGTGGGGCATCGGCAAGGGTGCGATCATCGCGAAGGGTGCCGTTCGCATCTGGAGTCACGACACCGCATTGTGTTTCGACTACCGAGATCGACGCGACTCTGGAACGTGGGCAGACATCAACGGACGCGATGGCCAGCTTGTGGACGCTGAGCATTATCTCGAGGGGATGCTCGTCGAGATCGATCACTACGAAGATGAAGTTCCCGATCCGGACAGCTACCGGTGGCGGCGCTACATTCGCGATCTTCGCAAGCGGTTCGCGTACGTGCAGTCACGAACGGGTGTCTCGGTCGTAATCAACGGCGAATCAGTCAATCAGGGCGACCCACTCGAGGCAGTGGCTGACTCGCCACATCCGTCGCTCACACGCGAAACCGAGGATGCGATCCTTGCACTCGAGTATACACCCCACGAGGGGCTCGATATCTACAGCAATGGGCTGTATGTGACGACAAAGCGCGAGTACGGAGTCGGTGGGAGCGTCGTCTCGAAGGGAAACTTGACACTGAACTTTGCGCGAAACGACATCCAGTCGGGTTGTGATCGCTGGCAGCGGATTGACAACGCGCTCGAGCAGACACGTGACGATCTATATGCTGAGGTCTCGGACGATCGGCTGACCGCCGAGAGTCGGGAAGTAATGATCGAAGCGATGGCGTCCGAGTCATCGGATGAGCAGTGGGCCCATCGCAAGCTGTTCCAATTAGCGACTGAGTCCCGAATCAGCCTCGAGGAGATTCAGGCGGCCCCGAAAATCGGGTGGGTTGGCGGTGCCGAAAAAGGCGCGGACAAACTCGTCGAGCGTGGTTACGTCGTCCTCGATACGAGTGATTCGGCGACCCAGCGACTTTGCGATCTCGCCACTGACGAGGACACATCGATAACGGTGCCAGAGACGTTCGATGTTGGCGAGCAAGCAGAGTCAGAGGGCGTCTGGACTGGCTATCATCGCATCGAGGACGAATCGCAGTTGAACGCTGATCAACGGCGCTATCTCCGCTTCGCTCGAGTGCTCGCAAAAGAGCTTGGGATTGAACGAAATGTGTACTACAGCGAGGCGAGTGCCGATGCTTGGACCGACGGCAGGACGTACATCGTGATCACCGACTCGGCCGTGACGAGTCGCCAGCGTGCCGTCTGGATGCACGATCTGTATCTCGTGGTGTTGCATGAAGCAGCCCACGAAACCTCGAGTCGGGATCGACCCTCACACGGGCACCACTTCGAGAGCAAGTTTCGGTCGCTTGTTGAGGATCCAGGAAATCGAAGTTCGTTCGCTGAACTCGTCCAGCAGATCGTCGACGAAGGATTCGAATCCGTATTCGACAAGTATGAGGTAGATCTCCAGCGGAGCGAAGGCGTCTCCTCTGGCCAATTTCGATAATGGGGCGGCGAGGTGAAAGACCGACTCAAGCAGCTTGGTGTCGCGATCTATCGGCATGCAAGGCAACCCTTCGAAGAGTCGTTAGCACTGTTCTTCTGGTGACGTGATCCGAAGTTCATCCTCGACTTCGTAGAAGTAGCCCCGCTCGAGGAGGCGAGTAAGTGCGTGCTCGACGTCCCGTTGCTCGAGTGCTAACTCTGCATCGGCGATCAGGATGTCGGTGGCATCGTCGTAGTCGATCAGTGGAACACTGTCTTCTCGCTGGTCTGGCTGACATGCCTGCGTACACAGCCGGTCGTAACACTTGAGAATCCACTCCGGAAGTGGTGGCCGTGGATCTGTGACGCGAGCCATTGCAGTTCTGTCTCGTTGTTTTGACAGTCATCCGCTTAACAGTATTCGTCGAGTCCACTTCTCTCGCAGGAACAGACATCATATCAAATAGAAATCATTACTGTTTCGTTTTTATTCACCTGTAAGTGTGAAGTGATAAAATGAAGATACATGGTAATTCAGAAATTGAAGCCATCAAAATTCTCCGTGAGATATCAGTACCGGAACTCGAGGAGATACTCGTCATTAACCCAAGTAGTAGTTCAAAATCCGTGACTCACCATCAACTATATACAAGTGCACCAACGATCAGGGATAGGAGCATGTCGACGCTACTTGTTCAGTCCTGCTCAAAATCTAAAAAACAGACAGATGAGCCCATCTCTGCCATCGATTTGTACTCGGGATACTTCTTCAAAATCATAAAGAAGTCGATAAGAGAAGAGACCGTAAATTCAGATATCGATGTGTGTATTCTGTCCGCAAAATATGGATTTGTCAAGTCTAATGAAAAGATAACCACCTATGATCGCCAAATGAACTCAGAACGAGCAATGGAACTTGGACCGACAATCAGAGAAGACCTTCAGAATTACATATCTCGGATGGGCTATAACCGGATTATCATCAATGCCGGAAAGGAATATCGGAAGGCAATAAGTGGGTTCGGTGAGGACCTATCTGCTGACATATACGAAATCACTGGTGATGGGCTTGGGCTAAAAGGCCGATCGCTGAAAAAGTTCTTGAGAGGAGATGAATCCGGGATTGCGAGGGTGAACTAATGTCTGAATCAGTTATATCATCTATCGATTTTGAGGTGACTTCGAGAGCTGGAGATGCTCGAGCAGGCTCGCTATCAATCAGAGATACAGTAATTGAAACTCCTAATCTCTTCCCTGTATTGAATTTCTACGGAGGTGGGACAATAAATAGCAATTATGGAGGCGGAATTCATCGAACTATCAAGGAATTCTTGATTGGCCATGAGCGGATTAACGGAGGAGATTATTCCAAGTTCTTTGATGGAGTAATGACATCCGTCTCATCACTGACTGACTACAACGCTCTTGCGTAGTTCATTGTTGATTTCAGAGTGTTGCTCGAATAGCGTGTTTGAGTGCATCTCGTCCCGGTTTTCGATATAGTTCTCGGCGAAGCTGGAACGCTCTGAGATACTGTGTCAGCTTATCTTTCGAGATACCTCGATGCGGCGAGAGCCACCGTCGCGTCAGCGACGCGTGGCTCTCGCAGGTATTGACATGGACCTCTTCGTCGGCGTATTCACCGTCACCGTGGACGACGTATTCACGGGTGAATGTGTCGTCCTCTTCGAGTGGCTCGTACGCTCGAAAGCCGTCAGTATAGACAGTCAACGACTCCTCTTGGCGGTCGGCCAAGAGGAGTCGAATCGTCGATTCGTCGGCGGCTTTCGCTGGGATCACGTACCGCTGTTCAGTTCCACGATCAGCGAGAATGAACACGGGTGGCTTGTCGCCATCATACGAACCACGTCCACGCGTGGACAGGCCACGCGAGCGCGACGGTTGGTCGCGCTCGCGGCCTTTCTTCCCGGCAGAGACGTACACTTCGTCGATTTCGACTGGTCCGACAAGATCGAGGGAAGGCGCATCGAGCGCTCTGGTGAAGCGCTCGATGCGCCGGTGGATCGTCTTGTGTGTCACCTCGATTTCGCACTGTAGCTGCCGAAGACTCGTGTTAAAGCGGAGAAACGCGTAGATCGAGAACAGCCACCGACGGAGCGCAATCTTCGAGTGAGCGAAGATCGTGCCTGTCTTGTCGTTGAACGTGCGGTCGCAATTCTTACAGAGATACCGTTGAAACTCTCTGTAGCTGCCGTTTCTGACCGTGCGGTCAGAACGGCAGCGAGGGCAGGTAACACCGTCACGCCAGCGAACCTGTTGCAGCAGGTCCGCTGCGACCGATTCCGAACCGAACACATCTAACGGAATCATTCGTGTCGGGCACCGCTGACGCGGTGCCCTTGTCCTCTTCGACTCCACAGCGACCGCTCAGCAGTATCAACAATCTCCTACGGATGAGCGATACGCGAATCTTGAGAGCGCGAAAATAGGATAACGATGGCTCGGTCCGGTGGTGTTTAGTTAAGCGTGAAAAGTGAGGCGTGCTGATTTCCAGCTGGTTCATGGCAGAAATCGCACGCCTCAGCGGTAGTAGCGGCTGGATTGATTTGGATTTTGTGGAGCGTGAGCGGACACCGCGTCAACTGATGGAGTTGGGTATTCGACTCCATCTGTCCGGATTATCGCTTTCGAATACCGTTCGAGAATTGGAGAAGTTCGGTGTCCAGCGTTCACGGAAGGCCGTTCACGATTGGATCCACAAGTGTGATCTACAGCCCGCCACTGATGCGTCACCGAATCACGTTGCGCTCGACGAGACGGTGATTCGGATCGACAATCAACAGTACTGGCTGTATGCTGCTGTCGCTCCCAAATCGAACGAGTTGCTCCATATACGGCTGTTCTCGACAACTACGACCGCTCTTACAGAGCTATTTTCACAGGAACTGACCGAGAAACACGACGTCGAGAACGCCGTGTTTCTCGTCGATGGAGCAAAACATCTCCAGACTGCACTCCGTCGATCTGGGCTCCGATTTCGATACGAAAAACATGGAAATCAGAACGCTTCTGAGCGTGTCTTTCGCGATATAAAGCGTCGTACCTCTTCGTTCTCAAACTGTTTCAGTCACGCAAAACCGTCAACAGCTGAATCCTGGCTCCAAGCCTTCGCAGTCTGGCACAATGCTACAAACTAAACACGACCGATCGTCTTGAGGGTCTCCCGATTGTCGTTGCACTATCCGAGTTCTCAGTTCATTGTGCAAACGCCGATTTCGAACGCTCGAGAGTACGTGGCTGCTCGCAGCGGACCACTGCATCGATTATGACAGTCGCCTAACGGCGTCCATAGTTAGGATTAACTGTAAATTCCTTCCCCACAACATTTTTCGCTTCTCTATTTCATGAGTGGCACATGGAACGACGTTCATTCCTGCGTCGTTGTGGGGGGACTGCTCTTGGGATCGCCGCGCTGCAAACGGCTACTGTATCTGGGCGCATGCTCGCGTCCGGCGAGGCCGAATGGAGTGTCAAGACCAACGGATCGATCGGTGGTTCGCCGACAATCGTTGACGGGGCAGTCTACACTGGTAGCGACAACCGACCGAACACGCCTACTGGAACCGTGTACGCTATTGATGCGGCGACTGGTGACGAGCGCTGGTCGACAGACGTACGCACCGTCGACACGTCTCCAACGGTTGTTGACGACACCGTGTACGTCGAGGCAAGTAGCACCATCCGGGCGTTGGATGCCGAGACTGGCGACCAACTTTGGGAGCGTCCGATGGGCGGTGCCGTTGAGACTGCGCCAACAGTTGTCGACGGGACTGTCTTCCTCGGAGATGCTAATACCGTCATCGCGCTCGATGCGGCGACAGGCGAGCAGAACTGGGAGTTCCGTACCCAGGAGTTGAACGCTAGCACGCCAACTGTAGTCGGTGGTACAGTCTTTGTCGGCAGTTCGCCAAACGTCAAAGACAGCGACGACGGGGGTATCTTTGCTATTGATGCAGCGACGGGCGATCAGATCTGGCACCATCAGACAAAGGGCTACGTCGCCAGCGCACCGACAGTCGCCGCCAGTTCGGTTTTCGTCGGCGATGAAGCTGGCAACGCTTATCGGATAGATGCACAGTCAGGTGATCGACTCTGGTCTTCTGGAACGAGTGACGCCGTCTATGAGACGCCGACCGTCGCGAACGGAACCGTGTTCGTTTCAGCGATGGATGGTACCCTTCATGCCTTCAAGATCAGTGGCGGGGGACAGTGGTCGACACAGTTTGACGGTTATCTCGGTTCCCCACCGACAGTCGCGGGCGATACCGTCTATATCGGGACAACTACTGGTACGCTGTACGCTCTCGATACTCAAACTGGCGACCGACGGTGGAGCTATGCGTCTGCCAACGAGTCGCTCACCGGAGCGACGGTTTCAAACGGTGTCGTTTATCTGAGTGGTGATGCCGGCCACGTGGAGGCAGTCCAAGCCCATAGCGACACGTCGAGTACCGGATCACGAGTTCGGTTTGGAACGTTCGGCCATACCAATTCCTGGGCTGGTGAACCGGTAGAATTTGGAGAAATTGACTTTGGCGGCGGTGACCAGCAATCCGAACCCCAGCCCGTCCATCCCGATGATGTCAACGAAGGATCGGAAGAGCGCGAGGTGATCAGTGGTAAAGAACAATCTGATGGCGAGAGTAATCAGACCACTAATGACAACGGGTCATCGGATGATGTCGACGGTTCTGACAGTGGACCGTCGAATTCCGCTGACGGGACATCTGGCTTCGGTGTATTGGCAGCAGTAGCGGGTATCAGTGGAGCTGTTGTACTACGACACCGACACGACGAACAATCATAAACGTAGTAAAAGAACTGGCCTATGTGAGGATCAGGTCGACAAAGTTGTGGTTCGTAAGTTCTTACTTGACGATTTAGAACTATCGTCTCGAAAGTTAATACTATATCCGTTTGCCATTTTGCGAGGTCCACTTACAGGTCTTGGAGTATCTCCACGTACGACTGCCTGAAGCCGGCCGAAGCCGTGTCTTTGACAGATTGCTCTCAATTCGTGGATTGACATCGGGCCCGTTGAGACTGTCGACGAACACCTCAAGTTGCGACTCTTAGTAAAAATGGTAGGTGGAGAGTGCCCGGGCCGTTGGGTGATGAGGGAAGTGATTTCCAAGTGAATGTGAGATCGCTCGGACAGCTACTGCTTGATCGAGTAGTGAATCCTCTACAGAGTGCTCGGGATGGTTGTATGGCTTCCGTCTCGAGAATACCTCAACCGCCCGGATGGGCTTAGGGGATGGCCGCCGGACGGATATTGGGCGAAACCGGGATGGGTGCTGGTTGGATCGTGTCGCGCGGTGGGAACGCGACAGTGAATATGTTCGACGTAGCGATTATCAATCTCGTCTCGATTCCAACGAACTTGGAATCGCCCGCTATACAACCGTCATGTTGAGGGCTATCTGATTTTCACTCTGTCCGTGGTGTGTCCTACGTCGAAAAGTCCCCCGTCCCGTCTGGCGACCGTCTGGCAACGACTGACGCCGGGCGGTGATGATCTGCGATCGATTGTCGCGCCGTGGCCCACGCGACAGGGGACTCCAATGGAGCCGCAGAGTAAGTACTTCGTGGCCGTCGGGTTCACTCGAAACGTGGTGTCCGTGAAAA
>NZ_CP101875.1:0-29798 GCF_031165565.1 Natrinema thermotolerans
TATGTCGGTTTATAGAATCCAGTAGAAGAGCTGAGGCGATGTTCGTCTGACTTACTTTCATATGGTGGCATAACATGGTATGCCATATGTTCAGACCAACGTCTGAGTTCGTTACAAACCCCGACGTTCAGCTAGTGCCGGCCGGGTGGAGGTTATAAAGCAATGGCGTCGAAGCCTACCTCCTCAAGAAATCCCGACGTTCACGAGAGTGACGACGGTCGTGCACGCACCTGGCTGAAGCCTGAGCAGATCGAGCAACTACGGGACGTCTGCCTCACCGACGCTGTTCCGACCTACCTCCAGGACCGGAATGAGACGATCATCACGCTCGCCTACGACGCTGGCCTTCGAGCAAGCGAGTTGTGTGCACTCGACGTTGATCACCTCGATCTCGAAGCAGGGACTGTCTACCTCCCCAGTGCGATCCAAAAGGGAGATCCGCCGGCAGCAACATTGAATCTGGATCGAGAGACGGTTCGCCTACTTCGACGGTACCTTCGTGATCGGTGGAAGGACACCGACGCGCTCTTCCCAACTCGTTCGAGTGATCGACTGTCAACACGGTCGTTGCAACGGCTCATCAACAAACTCGCAATCGAAGCAGATGTCAAACCGCAGTTGGCCGACGGTGGCCGTGGTGATTCCGAGGACATCACGCCACACACCATCCGGCATTCGGTCGCGTACCGAATTATCCAAGTCGAAGGCGGGCGGCTCGAAGACGTTCAACTCCGGTTGCGTCATGCGAACCGACAAACTACCGATCAGATCTACAGCCACCTCGTGCCACGATGACCGACCTTTTCTTCAGGGCCGAACTCTCGATCCTGCAGTGACTTTGAGGCGATCGTCTCCCCCATTCAGATCATGAGTGGCTCTGGTTCAGCCGACGGCCAGTTTCGGGACCTATCATAATCCACACCCATGTCTGACGCCCGGTGCAAGGTTTTTAACAACGTACACAAAAGGTGAGGCTATGGAAACCTGACACGCACCGCTCACGGATTAGCCGCAAGGGGCGTCGGGTGCCACCCCGACGCGAAGAGGACCTCAGTCATCCTCTGATTCCTTTCGCGGCGTAAAATAGTTTGCCCTCGTGAATAGCGACGGCTCTATTTCGCGCCCGCGGCTGCTCCGTGGCTCTAAGACCGTATCGACGGTTGAGCACCGCGCTCGCCAACAACCACACCTACAGAGTCACACGCAGCATGTACACGAAGACGAACGAACGCGATCGGACGAACAGTAGCACCGAACAGACCAGCGGAGTCGGCAAGTCCCCCGAGCAAGTTGATGAAGAAGCGCCCTCGGAAGACACCGTCGCTGCGGCGCTGGGGATGGAGTTCACCGACACGGATCCAAACACTACATCGAGCGAGTCGGAGATCTCCATGGACGACGTCGCTGATATCGACCTCGAAGATGGCGCAGTGGGACTCCTCCAGAAAGTCCTCGAACGGGTCAGCAGCCTCGAACGCGAAAACGCTCAGCTGAAAAAGCGCGTCGAGAACCTCGAAGAGGACAACCGCGAGAAGGGCGACCGCATCAACGAACTCGAAGAGCAGGTCGCCGACCTTGAGGATGCGAAAGAGGCAGCCGAAGACGCCGTGGCGACCTCGAAGGAGATCGCGTCCGCAGTCAACGCCCTCCAGGAGGACGACGTCGGTGGCGGTGGCGATCGGGATGGCGGCCGCGGCGATCAGCCCGCCGAGGCCAGCTCACCGATGGACTTCTTCGTGAACTGCCAGCAGTTCCACGTTGATCGGAAGCTCAGCGCGAACCGGGCCCGCGCTGTACAAATCGTTCGCCGCCACGAGGAGTTCGCACAGAAGGGACGCGCGACCGGCGCAAGAATCTTCGAGAAGTCAGACGTCGCTCAGGCACTTCACGTCATCATGGGGAAGAGCCCACACCGCGAGACAGTGAACCGAGTCTGGGAGTACATCGACGGGATGGGCAAACAGGACATCGAGCAGAAAGACATCCAGGTTGGCAAGGAGGACTCGAAGAAAGAGGCTCTGAAGATCACCTCGGATACACTGGAGCGATTCGACGAAGGCCGCTACGTCGGGATGAACCTCCTCGAAGGGATCAACGCCGGCGAAGCACAGAACGTTGCCCGAGGCGGTGGCGTCACACCCGTTGTGACGAGAGCGACGGCCTAACCAGCACCATGACGAGACGAATCCACACCCGAGAGGGAGAAACTCTCAGATAAGCCATACAACCCGCGCAACCTAGCGCAACCGACCGCGTTCGTTCTCCGTTCTGTTAGTTACAACTGAAGGAGGAGGCCCCTTTTCTACAGTAGTCGTGTTATGAATAGTAACACGACGGAGGTAGCTGTACCTTCGATCCCGTCACAACCACTGTGACGAGTGTGACGCCCAATACTCTCCCCGACACACCTCGTTTCCGTCGTCCCATCCGTCTCTAACTCTCGCAATCCTATACTATTATAGGGTGTCGGGTGATAGGTGATAATACGAAGGGCAACATGGCTGATGGTGACGTCGTACTTGATCGGAACTTCGAGGTTGATGCGCAGGAAGGCACTCGCGCCGAGTTGTTCGCCGTGGAGGACTCGTCGTATCCGGGCGGGTACTACTACCGATTCCAGTACTATGCCCCGGAGGAGGGCGAGCAGATCCTCCGGTACGACAACGCTCACGACTCCGACGTCGGCCCGCACCATCGCCACGAAGGCGACGACGTCGCCGGTATCGAGTTCGACGGTCTCCAAGACCATGTTGCCCGCTTCCGACAGGAGGTGCTCCAGATCAATGCCCGACGCTAACCACACTGACCCCGCGCCTGAAGAGATGGATTTCCCCGAGACGCTTCGGATCACGATCGCCTCGGCAGAGGACGCGTTCGACGACGCGGTCGCAGCTGCTGGTGCTGCCGAAGACGGCGAACAGACCGACGCCGTTGTCTCGTTCGAGAACGCCGAAGGGATCCGCAAGCTGCTCACCGACCGTCGGCTCGAATTGCTCCGCTCGCTGATGGGCGCATCCGCTGAGAGCATCTCAGCGCTAGCCGATCGGCTCGACCGAAGCTACTCGGTCGTCCACGACGACGTCGAAGTCCTTGCTGAGTACGGCATCATTCAGTTCCGTCAGGAAGGCGCATCGAAGCAGCCGTTCGTGCCGTACGAGACCATCGAGTTCGATGTGACGATCCGTGCACCGATCGGTGGTAGCGACACTGAAGCCCCAGTGTGACTAAGATGGAAGAGATGACTGCGACCTGTCCAGATTGCGATGGTGACCTCGTCGAGAGTTCTTCGGAGCGAGGGGATTATTTCTGCCCAGATTGCAAACAACCAGTCAGCAACTGGGACGCTACGTTCTACTGCACGGAGTGTGGCAAGGAAGAGGTTTCAACCCCTCGTGGAGCCTGCTCTGACTGTCATGAGACGGATGAGCATCCTCTTCAGCATCCGAGTGAGCCGAAGAATAGCGTCTGGGGGGAGGATGAGCTTGATGACGGCCTGCACAGTCTCGCTGCACGAGATTGTCCAGGGTGTAGTATGATGCTCATCCCGGCCAATTTCGTTCTTCAGCCGCTCCACAATGGCGAGGGGAACTACTATGTTGGACACAACTGCCCGCACTGCGGGGAGATCCTCTATCGCTCGCATTCGGCTGGTGATGAGGAGTTAGCCGACCATGCGAAGGAGCACGCCGAACTCGATCCCGATCCGCCCGCGGATCTCGATGAATTGTCGAAAATCGAGTTGTAACCGTGAACCGCTTCAACCGCTACCCGAGCGCGGAGTACAGTGAGTTCCTTTAGGATCTGCGAGTACGCCAACCAGCGCGGGTAGTGGGACGAAACCGATCCACCGCCACCAACGCCTACATCGATGCTGCTGCGTCCATCGCTGCTCCTGGGGAGAGTCCGAGATTCTTTTTCGTCATCGCAGCACCAGCGTCGGCGAGGAACGACGAGTTGGCGGGTCGTATCACCGCAGGGATCTCACCTCGAATGGACTTCTCATTAGGCCACCCGACAGCTGTCGTATCTTTCCGTAAAGCTCGTGGATCTGATGCTGACTCATGGTCAGATAGGCTGGTGAGATTCGGTGTTGCAATATGGACGGAAAACGCGCGTTTTCCGTCGGTCTAAAAGGTCGTGCCGTCTTGCGGTTTGACTTCGACGACGAAGTGACAACGATCGACCCCACGCCACCAGCCGGTAGACGGCGTCGGGGTGCCCGTTCCGTCTGGATCAACAGAAACCGCCACCCGACGGGTAGGTTTGGAGTGTCCAATAAATTGCACCACCCTTACCCTTTTACAAACCCGATTACTAGAACTGCCTATATGTCGGACAGAAAGTGGACACCGGGATACGTTCAGCAGCGATTTCCGGCCGAGGTCCGTGAACTTCGACGCGCGGAAGGCAAAGACCCAGATATCAAACCGACCCACGAGTGGATCCGTAAGCACGGGTTCAGCGGCATCCAAGGGTACGCAGATCGGCACGACAAGACCGTCGATGACGTCCTCCTCAATGAGTGTGGATTCGAACCCAGAGAACGCAAACCCCTCCCTGGGACGCACGCCGAGACGAAGCAGCTGATCCACAAGTGGCTCCAGGACGAAGAGGACGAGTTCAATCGACTCAACAACACATCCGTCGGAAACGCCTGGACGCACATGCGCCGGCTGATGGAGACCTCTCGTGACGCCCTCGGATCGAGCAACCTCCTCCGGCCTGCACGAGCGGCACCAGGAAAGAACGTTCGCCTCACTCTCGATCTCTTCCGGGCGATGAATGACGAGTTCAAAGCCGAAGGAACGCGGTACAACTACGCCTCAACGCTCGTGGCGTTCTACGAGTACCTAGAGATGATCGGGGAGGTCGATTCGAACCCGGCTGAGATGGTCCTCCCGCGGATGGGCTGGTCGTACAAGCGCGAGTCGCCCGAGAAAACACTCACACCGGTGCAGGTCCGGGAGTGTTGGGAAGCGACCGAGTCCGTCGACGAAGACTCACTGGAAGATCTCGACACCGAGGAACTCCGTGAGCTCCTAGTCGAGAAGATGCTGCTGCTCTGCCTCGCCGGCTGTGGGCATCGGACCAGCGATCCGCTGATCACGGACGCTCAAGAGGACGTCATCCTCGATCCCGGTGATCCACGCGTCTGCTTCGACGAAGAGCGGAAGAACGGCCCGGGGACCACGCCGATCATGGCGGGTCTGGACTACTTCGAGCAGTACATCGAGCTACTCGAAGAGGAAGGCTACAAAATGTTGTTCCCGAGCGACCTCTCGGAGGACGGGACTCGTTCGGACGCGTGGGTTCGGAACAAGATCGAGGAGATTGTCGATCGTGCCGATGTCCGCTTGGCCGACAGCTCGAAACCGACGCCGAAACACTTCCGGCAGTTCTGGTTCAACGAGTACCTCGATGCCTACGAGGCCTACATCGCCAAGATCGAGGACGTCGCAGCAGCGCAGTCGAGTGCTTCGGCAGAAATCGTTGACAAGCACTACCTCGCCAGTCACCGCGAGCGTGACCACTTCCGACGGTTCGCCTACACTCACTTCGAGACGGCGTTCCCGACTGACGTCGTGATCTCTCCAGAAGAGATCGCTGAAGCCCGGGAAGACGACGACGGAGACGACGACCAGAGTTCGCTCGGAGACTTCGTCGGAGCGTGGGTTCCGGGAGTGGCGCACGCCTGGATCTCGGCTCAGATGACGAAGGCACGAGCGCAGCGAGAGAAGGCTGCGATTGAGTACGACTCGCGGACATCGCTCCCATCGGGACGAGAGCTAACTGTCGTCGCCGTCGGCACGCTGGCGCTGTCCGCGGTGGTCGGTGTGATGGCCGCACACCTGGGTGTGAACCCGATTGCGGATCCGAACTCGGTGCCCCCAGAGATGCTGGTCGCTCTCGTGGCCTGGCTGATCTACGCGATCTACGACATGCCGGACCTTGAGGAACCTCCGGCCGCCGAGACGTCTACGGAGTTGGCTTAGAAGCGAACTCACGAGTATTCTAACCGACCTATGGGATTCTATTACTTCAGCCGGAGATCGACTCATGGGATTCTATTAAGGCAAGAAGCGACTCATCAGCACCCCCACGAGGTAGTGTTCGTTCCTCGATCAAGGCATCCAGCCCGATCGGCCCATGAGGTGCCCTAGAGATCTGTCGGCCCATGGGGTGTTCCAATCCGTCGCCGGTCCCGTGAGGTAGTTGCTTTCCAGCCAGCGCTCCGGGACGTCCATGGAATTGATTGTTTCTAGAACTCGGGTTCTGCCATGGGGTGTTTTCGTTTTAAATGCAATCGATCGAGTCACCAGAGCCAATCGGTCTGTGGAAAGGAGCGATTCAGAATCCTACAAGCCGACGTGATGATTGGTGAGAGGCCCGTCTACGGCAGGGAATCGGCAGACACTGATCAGGTTTACAGTTGCTTGATGCCCGGTTAAGGGCCAATGTGGCAGTATTTCCACTGCCTAGGCACCAGAAACCAGTCTAACATTTAACGGATGTTCCTATAGATCCGTCTGAAGAGATATGGAATAAGATTCTCACCTTCGAAAGGCTCCTCTGAAACATGACCTCTTATAGCTGCTTCCTGTCCAAGAACACCAGCGGCTATGAACGGAACACAGCCCATAATCGCAGTTGTTCCTACTACTAATAGCATCCCAACTAGCGGACTCGTAGATGCCACCCATTCGACAATCAGCAGAGCAAATGAAAGTGCGAATAAAACGACACCGAAATAAAACATCGCACTTCCAAAGGAATAGAGACGCTGCCACCAATTCGAAGAACCATAGTCGGGAAGAAGTTCTTCTGCGATCTCCTCAGCTTTCGCTTGTGAAAATCGCTCTGGCTCCAATTCCTCGTAATCAATTAACTCTTCCAAGCTAGGTAGATCAACTTCCTGTGTGGTCCCTTGGTCCGGAAACCACCATATATGCCTTTCCGAGGCCTTTTGATGTCCTATTAATTCCTCCTCATGCAACTTCATCAGCCTCTCGTTCAGCCCCTGGTTCGAATAGTCATACCCACCAACATCATCTATTTGTGCTGTCGTCAGAGACGGAATTCCCTCTTCTTTTGTTCGCCGAAGAATCTCAAGGAGCTCCGCATCGCTGGCGCGTTTTTCCTCATCGTTCCCCACGGAAGTACTGTCTGACATTGGATCCCCACTCTGTCGGGCGGTTGGCGTACCGCAACTGCCCTCCTGTTTTCGCTAATCCAACTTCAGGGTTTAATTACTATCGGATAGACCACCAAGACAGATCAAGATAGGAAAAGCGCACTAGGCACTCAGGTATACAGTGTCTGGTTCAGAAGGTGCCAGCCCCCGACTGGGAAAGTCCAGCCGAGGAGTCTTGGCGGACATCGACTGGATACCCAGACGGTGAAAGATGGGCGGGCTTCGGGTACGTTCCGCACTCTGGAGAACGTGCTTATTTGTCCTAAGTGAAGGGGTTTGTTTAGGACAAGTACTCCAGCCCAATTCCTGCCCAAACTAGCATACAGCAAAAGCAATGTCAACCATGACCTCGATCAAGCCGCAGTCTGGGATTCAGCTCATCATCATAATCGGTGCAGGGTTCCTCTTCGTAGGAACAATGCCAAACCTAGGAATGATGCTCCTTACGCTGGGAGTTGGATTCTGGGTACTGTATAACATCATCAACATCGGTCGGCAGTTCTGAAATACGGCTGACGGCCTCCTCTCTTTGACGCTATTTCCTATCAACTCAGGTATCAGGGCTAGTTGGGAGAATCGATTGAACCCGGTACACTGACCGTGATTGCCGTATTTCATTCTCGACGAAAGGAGGTCGTCGCACCCCCTATCGGTCCTACCTGAGAGGGTTCTGAATCCGGATTCAGCCGTGGAAAGGAGTAGTTCAAGACCCACAGGCGACGTGGTGATCAGTGAGAGGATCGACCACGGGCAGGGAGTTAGTCGGTCAGAACTCCTGAGCGTCTTCACGCGCTCTCGACTCGTTGTTCGCCTTCCGGACGGCTTCTTTTACCGTCCGCTCGATATCGTTCTGACTCGCACCGCCGAAGTCCGCGTTCCGGAAGTCGTAGTGCTTCTGAGCTTCTTCCTTCGTCCGCTTGCTTTCCTGCTTCTCGGGGTTCTCACCGCCTTCGTCACCTCCACCAGCTTTGATCGCGTCTAGTTCGACTGATTTCTGAATGTCTCCGAAGTCGATGTTGACGCCCGGGATGGCGTTGGCAGCATCTATTGCCCAGCTGATCATGTCTTGGATCCCCGAGATTGCCGTGTCGATCCACCCCATTACGGACTGGACGACGTCGTTCACGAGTCCAGAGAACCACTGGAACATCTCTCCTGCCCAGTCGATGATCTTACCGAGATTGTCGATCGTCCAGATGACTGCCCCCAGGGGATTCAGTATGAATGCGAGTGGCCCAACGAGGTCACGTAGCGCCTGGAACATCGCGTAGGTGACCTCGATCCCGAACTCGACTACGGATACAAGCGCGTTCCAACCACCTGTGACGGTGCTTATGATATCATCCCATAAGCCGAAGTACGTGATCACACCCACTATCGCCCCCACGAGAGCGCCGACTGCAACAGCTACCCCAGAGATCGGAGCGGTCAGCGCCCCGATCGCACCAACCAAACTCCAGGATGAGATTGACGCCAAGGTTACTGCACCACCGTACGCAGTCCACGCTGCAGCCCCGACCGCTGCTGCAGCTGCAGCCGCGGCGAGTGGCTTCGGTAGCCTTCCGAGGAGTCCCGCTGTCCAACCGAGGACGTCAAGTAGGACCGTCAGTGGCGGAAGGACGAGTTGCATGATCGTCGTCCCGAGGTTCCCGATCTCGGCGGTCGCCGAAATCGCACTTCCAGCGAAGCTCCCGAGATCTGGTTGAAGGGCGACCGCTTGCGCTCGGAACCATGCGATCGCGGCGGGGATGTCCTCGATCGTTCCTGTAAGCCCCTCAAGCGTCGGCATCAGTTGTTGGACTGTGACGTCGATCTCGTCGAAGACTGCTGGTGCAGTCTCCAACACCGAGGTCCCGAACGTCGAAGCGAGCGGCCGCAACGTATCCTGCATCTGAGCGAAACCGTCTGCAGCGGTATGGGCGAGTTCGACCGCACCTTCGAGGCCACTCATGGCGAACTCCGCATTCTCCGCTGTCTTCAGCGGCTCGAACGCATCGGAGAGGGCGCTCTTGAAGTCCGACATGATCGACTCCATCGCCTCGCTGGAGTCTTCGAACTCGCTCGAAGCAGCCGCCATGTTCTCAGCTTTCTCCTGGAGACCAGCACCGGCCATCGCCGCGATGCCAGCTGCTGCACCACCGCCAGCAACAGCGAGGCCTCCGAGCGCACCTGTGAGGGAGACGATCGCTGGAGCGATACTGGCGGCGAGTGGCCCGATCGTTGAGAGACTCCCGCGAAGTGGACCGAGCGAGCCGGCGAGACCGGAACTCGACGCACTGAGGTCGTCCATCGCCGCGCCTGCGACCTGTGTCTTCGTCGCCGCCTGCAGCGCCTCGTCTCCGAGGTCGTCGATCTCTCTCGCTGCTTTAGACGCCTCATCACCGGCATCGTTCACCTGTGCGTGGAAAGTCTGCAGTCCTGCCGACGCAGCGAGCGAATCATCGATGAGCTCCAGCGTTGACTCATCCAGTTTCCCGAGATCGTCAGCAGCCTCTTCTGCACCGCCACCGATCCGACGGAGTCGAAGGGACAGGGCTTCGACCGACTCGGATGCGTCGATGGCGTTCGCTGCAGCGCTGCGTTCGTCCTCATCGAGTGTGTTCAGCGTGTCGGTGAACCCGAGGGCGTTCTCCTGTGCACGGTCGAGCGACAGGCGAAGGACGTCCGTGGAATCCGCTGCTTTGAGGGCCGCGTTTGGGATAGCGTCAAGGTCAGACTGGAGTTCGTCACCGATCCCCCCAGTCGAAGACAGACCTTCGAGCGCCTCTCGTGCAGTCGTGATCGACCCAACGGAACTGATCCCACTGAAGCCACTCAGCGCACCGGATAGTGCACTGACTTCCGCTGCGCTCTCGGTCGCTTCGTCCCCGACCTCATCGATCGCGCTCGCAGCCTTCTGGCTGCCAACGACGGTTGACATCGCGTCGTCGTCAACGGATTCAAGTGCTTCTCCGAACGCACCGAACTCTACGCCAGCGCTCGCAGCCTCATCGCCAGCTTCGTCGGTGGCGCTGGCGATCGAGTTCATCGTAGTCGTGATTCCGTTTCGGGCGAGTAGGCCAACGTTCAGTGATTCAAACATCGGGTTCACCTCTCATCGCCGCAGCGAGACTGTCAACCGCAGTAGAGAGTGCATCACCGTCATCGCCGATGCACAACCAGGCAAGGTACGCTGGCTCGTGATCGTCCCCAGAAGGCGTGAACCCGAACGCCGCGTAGATAGGTTCCTCCGGGTCACGCGGGAGGTCAACCTCATTCGTAACACCGGCGAACGGACCGTCAAAGATCACGCCCTTTCCGACCTGTTCAGCACCGGCGAGTTCGAAGATCTCGCCACCTGCCCCGCGACGGATCTCGTGTCCCTGACCGACCGGTAGATCCGAGAACGACACCTCTAGGTCATCCACTGGGTCGAAGGAACGGAACGTCTCACGGAGTTCATCGAGCCTCTCCCCGGTGAGAACGTTGTACTCGCGCAGTGCCTCTTGGATATCGTCATCGTCACGATGCTGCCAGCAACTGTGACAGCAGAACTGTTCAACTCCGTCGGTCGTCGCAATGTGGTGGCTCTTTGTCGGCGAGCCACATGCGATACAATTCGATCTCATTCTCTGTGTTGTTAGCTTGATTACGAATAGGATTCTATTGTCTCGGTCTGATCGACCTATAGAATCCTATTTCTGCCCGATACCGTCCATAAGAGCGCCTGCTTTCTGCGTCTCTGGATCTTCAAGAAGTCCAAGATCCCGGATCCACTGGCGTCGGTCACTCGACAGTCGCTGCTGAGCCGCGATGGTGACCGACATATTGTACGTGTTTTTGTCGATCGGCCCAACAGTCTCGACGAACTTCTTCTCCGTCTCCACCTCCACGAGCGGGTTCTCCGTCTCGATCTCTTCAGGGCGTTGGACCATCCACCTGTCAAGAACGAGGTCCTTGACGTGCGAGATGGAGAGACGGAACAACTCAGCTTTATGACCGAGAGACGGTTCGCCGTGCCTTCGCTTATAGCCCTCAACGTAGTCCTCGAAGATCTCGTCCACGAGGTTTCGAAGGCGATTATCGAGAACATCCTCATAGAACCGCTGATTATCGGCGTATGCCCCATGCTTGACAGCGTTCATGTTCCCTTGTGGGGCACCGCCACCAGCGTTTCCTTCGGCGTTCGAGTTGCCGGTCGGAGCTCCATGTGAGTTCGGCGATCCGCTCTCTTCGTGCATGAAGCAAGCCTCCGCGTCGTCTGAGATCCGTCGCTGACACGGTTCTGACTCCGACGTCGGATGGTTACACCGTTTCATCTTAGAACGCGTCCGGTGGACCGAAACTTTGTGTTTGTTTCTCGAATAGAGATTCTTTCGGAGAAGACGCCGTCTCGCGCTGATTTTCCACGTTCATGAGGAGAGGTCATCTCTCAGCACGAGCTAAAACTCGCTGAAGAGCATCGTCGAACGTGTCATCTGGCCCTTGCTTGTGTTCCCAGAGCGATTCGTGCGTGTCCTTCGAAACCCGAATTGTCTTGTTTTCGTCGTTTGACATGGTTTAGACGGTCAGCCCTCTCGTAACCCAGTTCACCTCTGAGAAAACACAGACCTCCCTACGCAGGAAGGTCCGCCGTTCGACATCTCTCGACCCCTACAGGCGGAGGGCTGACCTTGAGTATACTCTGTGTATCCAGTATAATGAATCTATCTGGCATGTTATACTATGGTACAGAAGTCGCCTGAAAGAGAGCGCTTCCAACTACCTTAGAGAACTGTCCAGTATGCCCCTTCTCGAACGCATCCGCTACGATGCCTTGAGCCGTTTCTCGATCCCCACCGACGGCGTTCTCTTCGAGGATCGATAGAACGTGTATGAGCGCCTGCTGTGTCGTCTCCTTTGTCCGTGAGTCCTGTGGGGCAGGATCGATCTCTCCGCAGCGCCCACAGATCGTTCGCTTGTCTCGAACGTATTCAACGACTTGGCCCTGATGGTCTATGCGATCGGGTGGGACGTCCTCTAAAGGAGTACTGTACTCGTCGAAGGTACGAGCAGTACGAAGGGCTTCTTCGGGGCCCTCATCCGTGAATTGGACTACGGGAGATACCCTAAGCGGAGCAAGACACCAATAGCAGAACCCAGAGTGATCACGAAGAGTACGGACGAACGTCTCACCGGCTTCCTGACTGTCAATGATGAGCGGTGTATTCGAGGTGGAGGCTGTTCCGCTCATGGTCAATTCCTCACTGGATCACCATCGGGATACATCACTGGTTGATCCTCAACGGCTTCTTCACATGCCCGACGGAATTCGACGTACCTGAGACACCGAATTTCGGCCTCTTTCCGTTGTTGCTCAATGTGTAGCTCTCGAAGCCGTTTCTTGGTCTCCTCTATTTCCTTCTCAAGCCGCTCCTCTTCCTCATCAAGTTCGTCGGGACCGAGGTCGTCAAGATCGTCGTGATCACTCATCGTTCTCACCGAGTCGCTGCCCTTTCTGTCGCACCCATACTGGACGATCAGTAGATTCGTCACCATCGTCTCCCCCACCGAAGTCTGCATGAAGAGCACACCGACCGATGCCCTCCAGTGCTTGGAACTTGCAGCTACCACCCTGATCCGTCGGAGCACCGCAGAGTTCCGTATCGACGGAGTCAACAGAACATTCCTTGCAGGGACTAATCCCTCGTTCTTCAGCCTCTTCAACCGTTACTCGTTCGTGACTGTCTGTGATGTATCGACAGTCGCTGTTAGTGTGATACTTGGCCGTTGCGGGAGTCTTTGTTGGAGTGACGTACACGACCTTCTCGTTGGTTTCGTCTTGTTTCTGTAAACTCATACTTTCACCTGAGATGTGATCGGAGTCTGCACGATCGTCGGGCCCATCGTCACGACCGTGTCCTCGATCAGCTCCACACCACCATCATCGAGCGCTGCTGCCGCTGTGATCCACGGGCCGAAGTCCTCGTGATCGGCTAGCTGTAGCGGATCGGGCGGCCAGAACAGTACCCCACCAGCTGGGTCGTCCGGATCACCGTACCGATCCGGCGGTAAGAGGTTCTCAAGGACAGCGTCGGCGGCCTCGACGATCATGATCTCGTCAGTGGCGACGATCTCGGGGTAGACCTCCGCCTGACGCTCTTCTGGCGTACAGAACGACAGGGTGAGTCGGTACCCTTCGTCGGTGATCTGGAGAAGGCCAAGGCCCTGAAGGAGGTCTCGGTAGTTGCGGACCGTTCTCGTTGAGACGTCAGCCCGCTCGGCCAGCTCCGTTTGCGAGAGTGGTTCATCGGAACGAAGCAGCGCCGAAAGGATCACGCCGGCCGAACCACACTCCGGGAGCAGCACGTCAGCGGTGAGAGTCCGGAGTACGTACCGGACGTCGTCGGCCCGAAGCTCTCGCGTCTCCTCTTCACGAGGAAGGCGAAGCAACGCATCAGCGAGGTCGTGCGGCGTTGCTACGAGAGCGTGGAACAGCGAGATCGCCTCGGGCGTCGAACGGAGTCGCTTCCGGTGTAGGAGTCGTGCTGCGACGTCACGGTAGGCATCCCAATCGGGTTCAGTAACCGGGATCTCGATCGTGAACTCCGCCGGCTTATCGAGAAGTTCACGAGGGTTCTCTAAGAAGTACTCCAGGTCGTCACGGAGCCGATGGGCGTCCGGTCCACGGATCACGAACGATCCGATGAGTTCCCCCACTGGGTCCGACGCATCGGCGATCGGGCCCGACAGGGGAGGAGCGCTGTTCGGGACCTTGAATAACTGCCGGTAGGCAGCGTACCCGCCGTACTTCGAGGAGATCGCTGCGGAGATCCCGATCGACTTAGCCAGAGAGCGCAGCTTCTTGTTGCTGAGACCGGGAGTGACGCGAACCTCACGGACGACGTCGACGCCGGCGGCGTCCAGAAGGTGGACGATTGACCCTTCGAGGCCCTTGGCCGACGTGAGGATCGCTGAACAGAGTTCGTTGCGGTCCTCGTAATCACCCTCCTTGAGCCGGTTGATCATCGACTCGATCGCTTCACCCCACTCAACGAGATCGTCTCGGAGTTGCTCGGGTTCCTCAAGCGAGTCGCTCGTGATCGGCCCGATCTGGCGAGCGGTCTTGAGAACCAGCATCGGATCGTCAAGGTCATCGAAGACAGTAGCGAGACGCTCTGCTGGGAGTGCCTTATCGAGGAACAACTTCCGATCGGCTAACGATAACGCGTTCGTCACTGTCATCTGCAGTGGAGTAGCGGCTCGTGGTGCGACGATTGCTTCGTCGCGGTCGGCATCGTAGCTCACGGGTCGTTCACGTTTGTCAGCATCCGGTAGACTGCCCTTGACGAACGTTACAGCCCCTGGTTCGGCGGCAGCAGCAGCGCCAGCGTGTTCGCCACGGCCCATGTAGGCCGTACGGTACGGCTGACCCGTCCCCTCACCCCCTCGTGTGCGCGGTGTTCTACGCCACTGTTGGGAACTATTTCCGGTGTCGCTAACGCTCTCTTTGAGAGACTGCTGAACGCCGTGTTCGTTATCGAGAAGACTCAACACCTCTGATCCTGTTTCGAGGAGTTCTACCTTCTGGTCACCTCTCTTTCCGAACACTTCGATCAGTTGGAGTTGTTCGAGCGAGTCCTCAACTGCCTCGCTGGTGAGGACCTGCGATAGACGCGTCCGGCTCACATCGTCGTGCAGCGCTTCGAGATCGGCTCTGTCCATGATCTGACCAGGGACGTCCGCGAGATCGCGGAGGATCTCAACGTGACGACTGTCGGGATCGAGGCTCGCCTTCGCGGTCTCAACGACGTCGTCGAACCACGCTTCTCCACGGCGACGATGACGCCACTCACTAACGCCCGGCAGTACTCCCTGGAGTTCATCGCCGGTGAGCCAGAGGTCTCGACCACTCCCAACGATGCGGATCTCCAGGCCGGTTGCGAGGATCGAAAGCAGGTCGCAGATGTCTCGCTGATCGCGTCGCTCTCGTTCGAGGAACTCCTTACCGAAGTGAACCGTAATCGGCGTCCCTGCGTTGCCCTCGGCGGCGAGGCTCGCCGTCACGAGGAGGTCCTCATTCGAGGTCGCTGGGCGATCGGCTAGCGTGGTCAAGTTCTCGACTGCTTCAAGAGCTGCACCATCGATTTCACGGGAGATATCGACAAGCGACGACCGGATCCACGGTGGAACGGCACGCTCTTCGAGGACGTCGTACACCTGCGGTACGTCCATCGGTCCGAACGCAGATTCCAAGCAGTTAGCGACGGCAGTCTGCACGCGCTCGATCGAGAACAGCGTCTTCCAGATGTCCGTGAACGACTCGTTCCCGATCTCAACCGGATCCTCCAGTTGTGCCTGCGTCGTCGGGTTAATCTTGCCGCGAGGGAGTTCGTCACGATCGACGTCGCCGCGCCAGGCTTCGAAACTCTCCTCGATGCGCTCCCAGCCGAGCTGGGCCTGGACATCGTCGGAGATCTCGTCGGTGAACGCGTCGGCGTAGAACGGACGATCGTCGACGAACTCCTCAAACCGGTCGGCACCGATCGGCTTGTCGTCAACGAACTCCTCGAAACGATCAGACTCGATCGGCTTCAGGTCTATCAACTCGACGTCAACAGTAAACTGATCGATCTGCTCATCAACCTCTCTCTGTTGCTCCGGGTAGCGGCCGTGTTCGTCACAGAAGTCGTCGTACACGTCCGTCTCGCCGGCGCGTTTCGCATTGATCTGGGCTCGGTACTCACAAGCAACTTCTCTATCTTCGGCCGTTGCGAGTCTCTTGCACCGTGAGGATGGCCGAGAGTGACCACATCGAGGGCACTCACACCGATCTTGCCGAGAGAGGTTTTTGACGATCCAGTGGTGCGAACACTCGGAGCACCCGATGACAGCGTACGTCATTCGGGCGACCCTCCCTCTTTACCAGCTTCAACAGCGGCCTCGTAGACGCTGAAATCAGGTCTTGCCGTAGGGAACTCATCAGCACAGAGTTGGCATTCTTCGAGGCCGCGGTCCTTCGCATCCTTAAGCGAGGCTGGATAATGCCTGCTTCCGACGTAACGGCAGTTTTCGTCGGTATGATACGCTCTATCCTTGTTACCTAGTGTTGGAATGAAAACTTGAACTTCGGAATCCGTCATTCAGTTGCTGACGACTGGTTTCGGCCCAGCCTCGCCATTGACGGGCACGCAGAATGAGCGCAAAACTGATTAGTCCGAACGTCTTACGCTCACTCACGGGTAATACCTCGCGCCGTGACAGCCGAACACCGCATTCCGCGGGGGTAATCGGCGTGCCCGTGTTCCCAGAACGATGCCGGCCAATCTTTTGGTAGGGAGCGGCCGGCGTCGTTCTCACCGATGCTACAGTTCATGAGAGACTTCTTTCGAATCCACCTTCACAGAGTAGGGACTTAATCGTTTTTATGCCATAACATGGTATACCACCTTCTAAAGCCCTGAAACCGTTGTATGCAAAGGTTTGGTCTTTGTTCGATTGCTATAGATATCTCTACGAAGGGGGTCAAGCTTGAGTTCTCAGGTGGCCTCTATCAGGATTCTATCGGTTGTACTTCAGGAGAGTGATCTCCATGTTGATCTCAACGTCTCGCTTCGCATAGGCCACTGCAAAGGCGAGTAAGAGAAACAGACTGAAAACTGCAAATCCGATAAGCGGTGCTATTGAGGAGAGAGCTATCGTTAGAATCATTGCGGATCAGTTGTCCTCGATGGTCTCCGATTCCATCTCGCGGACGAGCTTCTCGGCCTCTTTCTCGATCTCCTTGAGTTCCTCCAGATCGCCCTTCAGCGATTGGACGTCTTCCTTGAGTAAGTCAATGCGCTCCTCTGTCGATCTGTTCTCATCGTCGGAAGTTGCTTCTGATTCCTCATCCTTCCAAGGTGCCCAGTGCCGAAGTTGGCCAACGCGGTCTCGGTACTTCTTGGGGATCCCTTTCTTAAATTCGTCTGGCAGGTGTTCCCAACGTTGAGCTGTCCAAGCCCAGTACTCCGCGGATCTTTCTCTCCAGTAGACCTCTGGTCGTTCCTCTGTTGGGGTCGGGCCCGGAAGCGCGGGATCTCGATTGGTCAACTCCTCTCCTTGCGGGATGATCACTTCTCCTTCGTCGAGTGCCTCTCGGACCCTCGGTTTTACCGTCGAAAGGTCGCTCATCGAGATCTCGTGCGAGTCGCAGATGGATCGGAACTCCGGTGACCGAGAGATCAGCTCATTAAACGACTCTGCTTCTCGTTCACGCTCATCAATAACGACAGCAACAACGCCGAGTGTCACTTTGATGAGCGCCTTCTGGTTCCCGAAGCGGGAGAAGTCGAGGCTCTGGACGACGCTGATCACCTTCTTGCGTTCATGCGATGCCAAAGGCAACGTTGAACTGATCGACTGGGAGACTCGCTTCTTGTCTCGCTCGCTTTCACGGACACTGTGTTCCCCGTCTGATCGATGCCGCCCCTCGTGCAGTTCACGGAGCCGTTCGGCCTTAGGGTCGGACTTCTCCTCGTCACCAATACGCGTCGCCATCGAACTCTCATATCCTGCGCTGAACAGGTGTCCTTCTTGAGTTCCGCCTAGGTCTTCAGAAGATGCATCAATACTATCGTCGAGATGTGTTCTTCCTGGGGGTCCTCTCCACTCATGGAATGTTCTCATCTGTCTATCCTCTTCCTGTCTGTCTTCAGAAGGTGCAGGAACGACTTCATAGTCGGCTTCGACAATCTCATCCGTACTGATCTCTTGCTGTTCTCTGGGGATCGTTTCCAGATCCTCGTTCTCACAGTTGCTTGGCTCATCGTTTGACATAGTACCATCTCGTCAGTTTGTTCACTTGAAGGGAGGCGAGCAACTGCCACAGCCGTCGCTCGGAAAACCTGACTACTCCTCTTATGACGATAACCCCATCGCTCGGGGCAGTTACACGCAGTAGAATGAACGGAACGCCATAGCGTTCCTCCCTTCATCTACCCGTGTTGTAACCAGTCTCACTTAAAGGAATTACCGGTGATGCTGATAGTCATTTAGAACCTGATTCACCCAACCCTTCCGGAGGTGTTTGAAATCGCTATAGATGTCTCTATCATGCGGGCTCTATTCTGTTCAGATCGGGCTCCTACTTGAACTCAAAGAGAGTGATGTTGATCTTGACGTCCCGTTTTGCATAGGCCACAGTGAACAGCATCAGGAGGAAGATGCCAATTACTGTGAGCACAACGACTATTCTTATGAACTCTGGATCTAAGCCCGCTAAAACCATTGTAATTCCTGTAGTTTCGTTTCGCTCGCTCAGGGCTGACAGAGGCTACCCTTTACGAGAAATCATTTCTGCGTCTGTACCTGCTGCTAGCCTTCCTAGTGTAGTGCTTGGGGAACACACTCGACGTAACTACCGACCACTCAATATGAGGAAAGCAAAAGCTGTCCACCCACCACCTCATCCACCAAGTCAGTGTCAGTAGCTTGAACTCACTATCATGATCGGCTCGTAAGACCTACTTGCCACTGTGCTCCCCACATCGCTCTGAACGATGCCAGGTCGAACACAACGTGAGCATACGCGTCACTGTTGAGCCGCCGGCGCTTCCAACACCGGGGGCACGAACACGACGTGTTTCTCACACGCATTGCTGTCTTCCCTAACGCCGCGTACGGCGGTAGGACGAACACAGTGGATTTCACAGCCACCGCTGCTGTAACCGACGCTGCCAACGCCGGTTGAGATCATCGGATCAATCACCCAGCAATGCTGGGAAGCCGCAGATCATCAGTCGTAGCTCTTGATCACCGGTCCATTACTAGGACCCTCAACGAGAGTGGCGACCTCTTACGACCTTATTGACCCGGTCCCGCTGCAGCTGCTGTGGAAGAGACACAAGGAAACTACCCTTGAATCTTGTAGCGAACCATCCACATTGCAGCCGCTGTGAAGGTACGTAGTCGTGAGCCACGCACCAGCGAACACTGCCGCTACGGGACTGACACGAGGACAATTCCTCGGGCCAGACTCAGCGATGCCGTGGTATCGTCTTACCTGAAATCCACCGGATTCCACCCAAGACTAGTGAGGAAGCTCCGCGTCCCCCACCGCAGTGACTTTTAGCAGTGTGCGGATTGACGGGGTGATTTGTGCTATCACTCTTGAGTTTTCACCGGCAGTGTTCCATGTAAGACGGATCTTTTGCCGAGTGTGGTATGCCACATTCTAGATTAGTCCATTAAAAGTGTTTTCCTGCCCTGAGATCATCTTAGAACGATTTTCAGACAGCCATCGAATAGACGTTCGTCACTGGTCGAATTCCGTACAAAGCCAATACTCATCGAGGATGCAGACTGAGGTGATTTGATCTAATTGGCTCTTACAGTAGATAGTAGCGCGATTTCTCCATCCATATATGGCCTTGAAATGAATCGAGCAGTTCGGTAACTACAGGTGCTTACTGACTACTGCGAGTCCTCCCAGTTTCAGTACTGGCATCCGTCTCTGTTAATAATCTGTATACAATATATTGTTAACTATTAGCTAAGAATCGGGCTTTTATAGCAGCTGTTTTAATAAAACGGGGCTGTCAAAGGTGGAGCAAGATGAACGAACACGAATCGGCCCACGGTGGTTCACATGACGATCATAACCATGGACACGGGGGCTCATCAACGAGTAGCCGGAAGCTAGCTGCCGTCTCGGTCATCAACCTCCTCGGATTTCTCGCTGAACTTGCTGGCGGTCTACTATTTGGTTCAGTCGCGCTTCTGAGCGACGCCTTTCACATGCTATTTGACGCGCTCGCGTACGTGATGGCGTTCGCTGCCGCCCACATCGCCGACAACTACGGAGATAGCGACCGCTGGTCATACGGTCTCCATCGTCTCGAACCGCTCGCCGCCTTCCTCAACGGCCTCTTATTGCTCCCGATGGTCGGGTTCATCCTCTGGGAATCTTACCAGCGGTTTCTTGAGCCGGTGGCCATCGGCACTGGCCCCACGCTCGCTATCGCAACGGGTGGCCTGTTGGTCAACATCGGCTCAGTGTACGTCCTACAGGGTGGCGAGATGAGTCTTAATGAACGAGGTGCGTTCTACCATCTCCTCGGCGACGCCGGTGGTTCAGTCGCTGTCATCATCTCTACGGTTGTTATTGAGGTGACTGGACTCCAGATCATTGACCCAATCGTCGCAGGGCTAATCGCCGTCGTCATCACATGGTCGGCGGGGAAAGTACTCCGAGGTAGCAGTGCAATCTTCCTACACCGGACGCCATTCGAGCAGAACGAGGTACAGGCCATCCTACGGAAGGTCGATGGCGTGACCGCCGTAGACGATATGCATGCGTGGCAGATTTGTAGTCAGATCACGGTCGCCACCGTCCATCTTGAGACCGACGTGGAGACGATGGCTGAGGCCGAGACGGTGACCCGCAGCGTCCACGCGGAACTTGCCCATCACGGCGTCGATCACGCCACCGTCGAACTGTGCCCCGGTTATGACGACCGCAACACGCACTTGAACAATCACGCCCACTAACGATGACAGACGATTTTGTCTCCAAGTTCACAGCCACAGAGCGGACGACATCTCCCATGTTCGAGATTCTTAAGGCGACCAGAGACAACGTGGTCGCGGTTCGGATGGGAGACGGCACGCCTGCCGGGTATCGGGAGTTCTATGACCTACTCGTTGAGAAGACCGACGAGTTCGGGACGGTGCATGTCTACGAAGAGACGACGGAGTGGACGCTATCGACATATCTCTCGCATCTGCATGGCGTCGTCCCCGATCTGCGAACCGGGCCGAAGTTCGACATTGGCCGGTATGCCGCAGTCGGTGATTCCCGCTGGGCTAAACTCCTTTACTACCAGTGGCGTGCAATCGACCCAGTCTGGCCGGTCTCGCCGGACGAGATGCGCTACCACGGGCTGTCGGAACGTGACCGTGCGCTTGACTGGGTGACGGCTGCCAGCCCTACTAAATAGATATTTTGGTGAAGTAGGATTAGATGTATTGGGAAACTCTGATGGATACAGGTGATAAATATGGTATTTAACACGGGGCCAATATGCGGTCCGCAACTCAATGATATCGCGGTGGATCAGGACTCCTGCTCGCGCAGTGTCTTCAGGTCATCGCTAACATCTTGTCTAGTCACCCTCGGCGGCCCGCTACCCTGTGCACTCTGGAGTTTGTAAGCACGTTCTACATATCCCTTCTTGTTGGCGAGCAAGATCAGGCCCGTATGCGCGAACATATAGGTGTCCATATTCTCCGAATTCGTCTTCGTGAAATTCACTCCATAGCTGTCCTGAACGACCTCCTTGGCGCGTACCTCGCTCTTGGGACGCAGGAAGTACCAGTTACCGGCATCCATTTCGACGCGGTGCTTGTCCGCCCACTGGCGGAAGGCCTTGGCGTCGTCTCTGGCGGGATCAAACGTCGTCTCAATGAATGAGACCTCCTCGCCGTACCCTTTCTTGAGGGCGTAGTCTTGTGCCTGCGCCATGATTGCGGTCAGCCGGGGACACATCGTACTACAGGTCGTATAGGCGAACGTCATCAAGAGATCAGTCTCGAAGTCACTGGGAATGGACACTTGCTTCCCGTCACGGATTGGCGCTGGCAGGGTCGCGGAGGGGAGTTCGTCCCCATGTGTCGGGAATGGCAGATTGGTCGGATCAACGCTCCACTCTTTCGCGTCCAAATATGTGTTTTCGTTTGACTCGCTGCTGCTCCCACTGCCGAACGTGCCCATGCAACCGCTCAGTCCAAGTGTGACGCTGGACCCGAGTGACGCAAGTAGTGTTCGTTTGCGCATTGGCATTCGCTTGCTGTCTCAGAGCAAAGAGTCGTCTGGTCCAGCCTTCGAACCCTACGGAATCGCAATTGTAGAACGGGTTTAAAAACGGTCGGTTGGCTTGCCATGAATCTCTTTTAGATTGGCCGCAACGAAGAGTGGCAATTTGTCATTCCGAATTCTCGGCTACTCTTTACTCTGCTTCCACGCACTTAACCCGCCATCAAGGGCCATTGCATCCTTCCCTTGGTCTTGGAGCTGTTGAGCCGTTTCTGTCGAGGCGACCCCTGCATCACATACCATAACAAGTTCCGCATCGTCTGGGAGGTCATCCAGTTCTGCTAACGCTTCCTCAACATTCCCCGATAGGAGAGCCTCTCGAATGGGGCGGTTCTCACTATCCTCAATATGGTTCTCTTCGTAGTCTTCTTCTGACCGAATATCGACCACATACACGTCCTCTCCGTCCTCTAACTTCGCTCGGAGCGCTTCGGGGTCAATCGTAGTCATCTACGTCAGGTATCGCATCAAGAGCCAAGAAGACGGTGATTCAAGGCAACGAGGAAATGGTAACTGCATCCTCTGTACTTACCGTTGGTTCACGATCTCCTATCCGACTCTCTCCGAGTTCTTGGACACAGTGCTTTCTGGTAACTATGTTTGCCTACTGGATGTATTTGATAAGTAATAAGAAACATAGACTCTCAGTGTCAAATGCATATTATGAATCGGCGTATACTACTGGGAACGGTTCTCCTCATGATTCTACTCGCTGGGTGCAGTACGACTACCAACTATACGACCTCTGTTGGAGAACCCACTACTGGCACCGTTATTGAAAATGCTTCTGCAGAATTTGTTGATGATTGGTCCGGTGTGCAATATGAGATCGAATATAATTCCAGCTATAGAAATAATTCATCATACAGTTTTAAAGTCTACGAACACGTGAATGGTTCACTTGAGTTTGTGGACCAATCTACATTCAGCAATATAGAGCCATCTACACCACCTACATATCGGAACGATGTTGCTCCACCATGGGATTCTGGAGAAAAGAGAGTATATGAGATCCGTGTTGTTGATGATACCACTGATACTATTATAGACGCTGTGACTATTACGATTGAGAACGAAGGTTCTTGAGCATCATTCCTGTACTGAATAATATGGGCTTCCTCTGTACTTCCCGTGGGGTTTCGCACTGAACTCTGAATAAAGAAACCGTACTACCAACTACTGCTTAACCAACATCTGCTGATAATCGATTGATGTTGGTTAATACAGCCAGAAGAACAGACTGGTCACAGTCTCGATGTAGTTAGTCGCTGAAAGAAACAGCGTTCGCCGGACGCGGGTAGGCCCTGAGGAGTCTACCTGAATCCCTCGAATTATCGAGGTAGATGTCGTCAGCACATCAATTCGTTAGGAAGGGGTCACTCAGTGAGTCGCGTCTTGCCGTTGGCGATCTTCTTGAGGACCGCGTGACGTGAGATCGAGGTATCCACGTCGT
This sequence comes from Natrinema thermotolerans, assembly GCF_031165565.1. Classification (NCBI taxonomy): domain Archaea; kingdom Methanobacteriati; phylum Methanobacteriota; class Halobacteria; order Halobacteriales; family Natrialbaceae; genus Natrinema; species Natrinema thermotolerans. Next base: position 23,458 of record NZ_CP101875.1, read on the forward strand.
TCGGTGTTTCAACCTGAAGTCCAGTGTAGTAGCACTTCGCGGTGTGTGTTTCTCCGCTCTTCTCGGTATCTTCTAATCGGCTGTTCATTGTTCGAGGTCGTTCGGGTAGTTGGCTAACTGGAACACGGTCCCCCAGTCGTCACCACTGTCGATCAGTGGGACAATGCACTCACGGATGAGATGCAGGAACTCCTCAAGCATCCACACTAGCTGCTTCAGGTGGCCTTCAGTCAACTCTTCACCGTTCAAGATGTCTTCAGCAACATCGTACAACGTTTCCTCGAACCGCTCGTACACATCATGCACGAGTTCGGTGTAGAGCAGGCACCTACCGATGGTTTCCCACTGCTGCGCAGTATCTTCGTGCATTTATCGATCACCCAATTCGATAGAGCGGTCTGGCTTTGAGCCAGCCCCGTTGAACATCTCGGTCTGTTCTCGGCAGTTCGAACAGGCGTGTAGCGTGCCGTCGTTGGCCGAGAACACGCGCTTGTACTGTTCAGTGACGTGCGCTCCGAAGTTGTCGCACTCTGCCATGTTCAGTCCCCCCGAGTTCGGCAACGGTCACCCGTCTCGCGGATGTGACGGATTTCTTGTTTCGCTTCCCCGATCTTCTCGTCACTCCAGGCGTCGTCCCACTCCTCGACCTCTTCCTCAAGATCAGCGAGGATCTCGTCAACGACGGTTTCGACGCGCTTCCGGACAACGGCCTCATCAACGTCAGACGTCAGATGGTACATGGCTGTCCTGAGGGGAGACCTAAGTTCACTGTCGGTTGCGCCCGCTCGCTCTTGCAGGTCATCAAGGCGTTCGACGACGTCGGCCAGCTCCAGTACGAACTCATCCTCGGGGACGCGCTCGTGGATCGTGTTCGAAACAAGCGTCGAATCGACTTTGTCAGCGTACTCGGCGGCGAGATCGCGGACGCGACGCTTTGCACGAGGATGGTATTGGTTGCTGTGAGGGACCGTCATCGTTAGATCGACACCCCGAGGACCATCTGCTGGAAGTTTCGTTCTCGCGCACGCTCTTCGCGGCGACGACGCCGGCACTGACGGTGCTTTTCCTCCGGGTCCGGCTTCGCCTCCTGCTCGATCGAGCGGAGAGCCTGATCGCGCTGGTACTCGATCTCGGCGATAATCTCGCGGGGAGCGTCGTGTTCCCGCGCCTCTTCGAGATGCGAGTTCAGCTGATCGAGAGCCGACTCGCAGCAGGTCATCGATCGGACCCTCCGGTGAACCAGCACCCGTCGCGGTGCTGCACGTGATCGAGGTCGATGTCTTCGTGAGCCTCACGGCCGCAGTCACGGCAGCGGTAGTACTTTGCGCCGGTCAGCTGGCCGTACTTGTCGGTCTCGTGGAACGGGCCTTTCCACGGATCGACGTCGTCGTTTTCGAGGATTTCAGCGCCGTTGCTGCGGGATTCACTAGTCGATACCGTACCGTCGGATTCTTGTCGGCTGCTGTCGTAGATCGACATGGTTGTTCTGTCCAAGACAGCCGGCCGCCGCGGTGTACCAGCACCGTGGCGATTTTCCGCAACGCCGATCGCCTTGAGCGGCCGGTCTGTCTCTACCTCTTGCTATGTAGCCAGCGAACATAAAGATTGCTATGTAGCAAGAACTTTCTATGGAGCAAGTATTATGTCGACAGGCCGGTAACGTTTTGTCATGGAGCAAAAAACGACCGGTATGGTCTACTCCGAAGAAGAGTATCTTGACGCTGTCCGAGAAAATACGCCCGCGTCAACGAAAGAGGTAGCCGACGCAGTAGGTGTGACTCGGCAAGGGGCAGACTACCGTCTTCGTGAACTGGAGGAGGACGGAAAGGTCACCAGTAAGATGGCTGGTAACTCGCTCATCTGGATGGTTGTGGACGAGGTGTGAACACAATGCCAGAATGTGACGGTTGTGGTGCACACGTTACGCCCGATTATCACCGTGTGTTTTCGACGCCTGACGGCGATCTCCCTGTTTGCATAAACTGTACGAGCAACCGTGAGGCCCGTGAAGCGGCGAAAGACAACCAGTAACCGCTGAAGCGTGTGGTCTTCGAGAATGACAGCATAAGCATCATTGTCTGACTTAATCTTAAGAATAGTCCTAACATTAAGGCAGTCGTGTCATGAGCGATCAGTTCACCGCGGCTCTCAACGAGACCGAGGGTGCCCATGCTCGGTATGCCGAGCAGCTAGGGCTCCTTCAGGACCGAACACCATTCGCTGCAGAGTCCTTGCCCGATGCGCGTGTCGCTGTCCGAGTCAACGACGATCTCCTGAAGGAGGTCGCTTCGCATATCCTCACCCGTGCCGGCCACGTGTCAATTATCGACCGACATGGGGCCGGGAAAACGCACTTTCGAGAACTCGTCTACAATTCGTTGAATGATGGACCCCGAAGTGATGAATTTGCGATCGCCCGGATCCGAGAGGTCGAGTCAATCACCACCCGACGCCTCTACACCCGCCTCTTGGACGAACTCTCCGAATACGACTCGATCGACGTCCCGAACACATACCCCCATGCCACCGACGAAGTTCGCCAGCTCGTCGAAGACGTCGCCGACCAGTTAGAGGCCGCTGACCTGACATGCATCGTCCAAGTTGATCAGCTGGAGGACGCGGCTCGCAACACACGAACATTCGAGCAGTTGCTCGCTGGCCTTCAGAGCATCGGCGATCTTGGCGAGAGTGAGCCCGTATTTATCCTCTTCCTGTTCGGGACTCCTGAGGCGGCTGATCGGATCGACGAACTCCGCCAGACACTGTCGTCACGCCTCGTGGCGAAGAACCGTTCGCTGGAGCGCTTCGGCTTCGCTGAGACAGAGGAACTCATCGCCCGGTGGCTCGCCTGGGCCCGAGATGAAGAGTACGATGAGAGCTACCTCTCGGATCCGTACACCGCGAGTGCGATCCGGGAGATCGTCGATCGATCAGATGGAACTCCACGATCAGTGCGCCAGCAGTGTTACCACGCATACCGTGCAGGAGCCCGCCAGTTCGATGCCGACGACGGTGTCGAGATCACCGATGAGACGATCGAGACTTACACCTAATCATAATCTTAAGATTAAACCTATGAGCGACAACCCGATGACCGATGCTTTCGATGCAGCAGAGGAAGAGAACGCTGACAGTGACCAGACGACGATCGACGATGACTTCGACGCCGATCAGTATCTCGATGCACTGAACAGCGATACAGCGCCGAAAGAGAAGACGATCGGCATCGCTGTGACCGAGGAGATGCACGCCTTCTACCAAGAACTCCAGAACGCTGACGACGTCGATATCAACCCGACCCAGTCGATGCGTGATCACCTTGAGAAACTGGCCCACCGCCATCCGCAGGTGTTCGAGAAGTCGATGAGGAAGTTGGAGATTGAGAGGGAGTTTTAATCCTATCCTTAATCTTAAGAACGACACATGAGTGACGACACATCCGCTGACGTCGATCCTGAGAATCCCCGGCCCGAAGGCCACTACCCTCGGTTTCGAGACCACGAGTGGCACTTTGTGCCGGATGAGCTCGCCCAAACGATCTCGCTGGGACCTGGTGGCGACGGCGAACCCGGTCAAGACTGGGTGTTGACCTACACTCCAGAGCGGGCGAACAAGGACGACCGTGAGATGGTCCTCGTTCGGCTCACTCCCCGAGCGTTACACGAACTCTACATTGAGACGAAGGACCTCAGCCCAGATGCGCGACAGGCCGGCCACACAGCCGAGTGCGACCTCTGCGGCGAGTCTGTACCCTTGGAGAAAGCTATTCCGAATAAGCGCGAGGAACCCGTCCACCGACGGTGCTACGTCGATGCCTACGGCGGCCCCAACTGGCTCGAACCCTACTGACCCGCAGCGATTGAACGACTACACTCTAAACCAAAACCAGATTCGCGGCACCAGAAACCGCAGAGAGATCAGTCCCCCGCTCGCAGAGGAAGACGATCTCGAAGACCGTGGGCGGCTTTAGATCGCTCGCTCTCAAAGGACGGTGCGCCAGTCTGGCGCTGTCCTTATCGTTTCTTCTGGCGGTACTTGCGGGCGTACTCGGGGTGGTGTTCCGTTAGATGTTCGACGGCACCCCAGAGATCGACGTCCAGCTCTTCCTTCGGATTGTCTTCGAGGAAGAGTTTGTCGAGATGGACGTATCCGTGATCTGTGTCGATTCGCGCTACGGCGACCCTTTCCTCAGACTCAGCGTCGTTGTAGTAGACCGTGACGCCGAACTCATCGGGTGACTCAAGATCTGGATCGCCACGGATTGCGAGGAAGTACGGCCGGCCCGCATATGGTTCAAGAGGTAGTGTTTGCTGCATTAGTTACTACATGCCGCCTGCTCGATTCGCTGAAATTCAGGTGCCGGTGCATCAACTTCCGATAGGGACCAAAGACATATATATGTTTACCTCCTACGTAAACATAGACCCATGACAATCCACAGTAGATCGGTGGGCGTCGGCGTCTCCGGGAGAGATCACGTAGTGTTCGAACGCGGTAGTCGGCACAGTAGCTAGGCAGAGAGCCACGGAACGCATCAGTAGTAGACAGAAGATCGAAAAAGCCCTGGTAGACCAACTGTCGGTATCTGGCAGTATCGATAGCTGGAACTACCGTTTAGACACAAATGGCAGTTAAGCAAGCACGAAAGCCTCCAGTGGATTTCATCCGGGCCCTCTCAAAAGGCGGGCTGGATGATGTCCATGTCATCCGACGAGAAACGGCCGAACGAGTACTGACACCAGAACGAGAGCGGCTCCTCGAAACGGTTGCGGAAGGAGACGTCGAATCCGTCCGCGATCTCGCACGCCAGCTCGATCGCAACGTCAGTGTTGTCAGCCGCGACCTCGATGTACTGTTCGAAGCAGACATCGTCAACTTCGAAAAGGACGGACGGTCGAAGAAGCCGGTACTGGCTCACGAACATGTCGTTGTTGAGCCGCTAGCGCTCAACGGCGAGGTTCGAGCCAGAAGCGAATAGCCGCAAGTAGCACACTACCCTATCTAAAGCTAGCATGCTAGCATCTTGCTATAATGCTAGCATTGTGGTAGTGGGGTGATCGGGGTAAGTCAGCAGTCAAAATTCACTCAGTACCTGTTCCGAGTTAGATGTACATTTGTACATCGGATGTACATTTGTACATTCAGTTGGAGGAGGTAGTCGGAGCGGTAACCCTACTCCCAGCTTGAGGGTGGTGCATTCAAGCGAACTCTCGTTCGCTCGATTATACATAGATATATACGTACTCATCTCAAAGATAGGGATGAGCGCAGAGGTGCTGCGTGGAGCCTGTGTGACCATGGCCCGCAAGCCCGGCGGTGCAAACCAAAGGGCGTTGACGACGGACGTGGGCGCAGGAAACGCACCTAATTCCTAAATTCCAGAGAGCTGCGCGGCCAGCTCGTCGTATCCCTGCTGTTCTGCATATCTCACAACCGCATTCACCGATCGGTCCGTCGGAAACGGTTCTCCGCCGCCCATGTATCCCTCAAACCAGCAGTTTACTCGTGTGCTGACGGTTTCTGCTCGGTGTTGTTGAATCGGTTCAACCTGAACAGTCTCTGATGAGGTCACCATCGAGTTGTATGCTGGTCCCCAGTAGTGTTCGAGATCAACCTTGGTGACTGGGGTCTCTGGGATGACCTCCGAACTATGTCCGGAATGATCGATCTCGTATGCGAGTCTAGTCGCACAGAGATCAGCCAGCAGCGCAGAGGGGTAGTAAAGTTCTGACTGAATGCATGTAGCGACCGGTGGAACTTCGTCTGAAATACCGTCGATAGCCCTCCCGAATCTCTTTGCCTTCTGTTCATCGCCATCAAGAATAACGAGCGAATCCGAGGGGCTCAGTTGTTCCACGAGGGTTGCAGATTGAACGGCTTCGACTCGTTCCTGGTCCGAACCGTCCTCTCCGAGATGGACAGTCGAGAGAAGTCGATCAGCGTTTACGTGGATCACTTCCTCAAAGAAATCCTTCGAGCTTCTATAGTCGAGGTCGTGGGACTTGTTCCGAAACGGGTAGAACGGATACTCCTCGGCTGCGGAGTAGATGCTGTCGAGGATATCAAGTTCGTCCGTACGGTCAGCATGAACAGCAACGGTGACGGTGATGCCGTCGATCGTACTTGCATCAATTGCAACCGATCGATTGTAAGCCGATTCTTCAGCACGAAACGGGCGCACGAGACTATTCCTTACAAATCGCTCCGAAATCTTGAGGGTTCCGTTTACGGGACGGGACAGAGTTAACCAACAGACGGGGCAGAATGAATCGAGGTGTTGGTTAAGAGTGAACGATGGTCCGGATCCTTACTTGAATCCTTTCAGGTAGATCCACATATCG
>NZ_CP101876.1:0-17198 GCF_031165565.1 Natrinema thermotolerans
GTACACGAATATCAAGTCGAACACGTATTTTAGTAGATGCAACCCTTGGGAAACGATATGAGTACCTCAGCATCCAAACGAGCCCAACAGGCTGCAGAGGCCCATCATGACGGCGATACGATCCCCTGCGGAATGGGGCGCGTTCAGGAGTCGGGCGGCAGCGCCTACGGACTGCTGCCGACTCCGTTCAGCGACAACGAGGGTCTCGAGCAGGGGTCGCCGATGCAGATAGCGTATCACGTTCCGACGGGGTCGTTCATCCTGACCCCTGTCGAGTCCTGACTCTTCTAGATCGAGAGCCGTGCAAGGTGGTCCTCGAGGCCGACCCCGTGGGGTTGCTCGCGGATGTATACGACCGACGCGATGTATGCACGCCGAGCGTATTCACCGGAACCCCAGCGTGCATAGATCGAGCCCGTCGACGCCGATCGTCGCGACGATCACGTCGCACCCGCGACCCCCCTTTATATACGATCGATCGGTCCCTCACTCGAGAACAACGCTCTAGGGCCCCCGGTGCATACATCCCTTTATATGGCAACTAAGCGGACGACGCTCCGACTCAGTGACGAACGGAAGCGACTGCTCGAGCAGGCTGAAAAGATCGTGCGGGACGGCCCGGAAGACGAACCGCCCACGTCAGACGTTATCGACGCCGCTTTGACGCATTTGATCGAATCGGAGCAGAACATCGACGCCGCTCGCGAAGAGCATCCGCCGCACGTCATTCAGGACATCGCGAACACCAGCGTCGTCGGACTCCGGTACCGAACCCGGATCGAATCGAAGTGGCGATAATTGACGAACGTCCACCGGCCTCCTCGAGGTCAGCTCGTCGACGAGCGCGATCGCGCCGTCGACGAAGCCGATCGAGCCGAGGACCTCGCCGATTCTTTATAAAGGAACTTCCTTAGCGAGATTACGGAGAGAACTACCGTATAGGATACACTTCAATTGTCCAAATACTCGCTTGGGAATTGAACGGGAGAGCCGAGTGTCTGGTATTTCCTTCGAAGGAAATGGATAGGAAACAGGTGAGAAATGGGATAGAAATGCGAGGGTAGTGTGAGAGAAATACGAGGGAAATACTAACAGCGGTGGGGGTTACTGTGGTGTATGAGCAACCGACTCGACAGAGTCGAGAAGGCCGTGAGACGGCATCCTGACCCCGTTGTATCGACCACGGAGGTAGTCGATGCCCTCGAGGACGACGTGACGCGGCGGACAGTCCTCGACGATCTCCGACTGCTCGAGCGCGCCGATGCCCTCGAGAGCAAAGACATCGGGAGTCGCGCAGTCGCATGGTGGCACGTCGATCGCGTCGTCGCTCCGCCGCCACCGGACCCAGCAGACCATCCGGATCAGCGCGGGCTCGGCGAGCAGGGCCTCGAGGACGATGTCGACCAGGAGGCGAGCGTCGACGACGATCGTCGCGACGACCACGTCGCTGCTGGCCACGCCGTCGACGACGACCAGGAGGCGCGCGTCGACGCGGGTCGTCACGACGGCCTCGAGGACGCGCTGGCCGACTGGCGGCCGGGAAAGCCCCGTGACCGAGAGGAACGCCGCGAGATCGGTTTCGAGGCGCTCGAGTGGCTGCAGCAGCAGTCCGGTCCGAGAACCCGCGCGGAGTTCGTCAGTGCGCTCTACGAGCAGACGCATCTGGACGGGCAAGGAGAGGACTCTTGGTGGCAGCGCGTCGTCCGGCCGGCGTTGAACCGGGCGGTCGATCAGGGAGTCATCGAGAAGCCGAGCCATATCAAGTATCAGTGGCCGACGGATGAGTAGCCGAGACAGTCGCGCCGATCGCCGTCGACGGGCTCGTCGAGCAGCGCGGTCGGCGGGTGGGTGGGGGTCGGCCCCGCCTCGGCCCCGGCCGGCGCTCGGGCTGGCAGGATAAGCTAAAGGGCCGCCTCGCTTCGCTCGGCTCGCGCGCCTAGCGGCGCGCAAAAAATTTCGGGGGGTCGACGGCGCTACGCGCCTGTCCGCGGTTTGTAACAGGCGTCCTTGCGAAGGTCAGCATTACCGGAGAGTAACGGGAACCTACTTCGGCGTTTCAGGCCTCGAGACGGCCATTCTCAGCCTGTGCGTTGCTCCCTCGATTTCGGGGTTGTGGACGCGGCGATTTTGGAGGTCCCCAGAATCGCAAGACGGCAGCCGGAAAACCTCCGTTTCGGTTGGATATAATGACACTGTCGGATGCTGGATAGTTGTCCGTCGACGACGTGGTCGGCCGCCGCCGACGAAGAGATCCGGGCCGTCGACGACGAGGGTCAGCTGTCGCTCGAGGTCGAAAAGACGTCGACAACAGAATGACGGCGAAAAGGAGGGGCGAAGGATAGACGCACGGCTGGCCAGCGGGCGATCACGGAGTGATCTGCGGGTTAGCCGGGCGGTGGGCTGTCGACCGACTCAGCGCCGTCTGTCGGCAGCCTCGCTTGCCCTGTCTGCCGCTCGAGCCATCCCTCCCAGCCGCCCTTTTCTTCCCACTCCTGCTTTGCACGGACGGCCTCGTCGGCGAAGAGCGCCTTCGATCGCCATTCCTCATCGTCGACGAAGTCGGCCCGGTCGATCGAGACGAGGTTTCCGTGACACGTCGCCATCGAGATCTCGTCCTCGTCCGTCGACGAGGTTTCGGCGTCGTCCTCGAGGTCGTCGAGCGCGTCCTCATCAGCGGGGTCACTGTCGTGGTCGGTTTCCTCTTCGGGGATCTCCTCGCGGCACGACGCTTCCATCTTCTCGATTCCGAGCAGCAGCGGGGCGACCGCATTGCACTTCGCTTTCGCTTCCTCGAGGTCGCGATCGTCGGCGTTCAGGAACTCCTTGCCCTTCTTGCCGTAGATGTACTTGTTGTGATCGCCACCCTTCCCGTCCTCGCGGGTGTCGATCGCAACGTGACTGAGCGCGTAGACGACGGCGCGGGCGACATCGCGAATCCCACCGAGAGAGATAGGCGAGTTGCCTTCTCTCTTCCCGGTGATTCGGTGAATGACCCAGTCCGTTTCCGCGTTCACGAGCTTCGTGACATCGCCGCCGGGGAACCAAGGACAGGCTCCGATCAGGTGGATGTGGGGCCGGTGCTGCAGTTCCTCGCGAACGTCCCCGTACCAGTCACGACCCTCGAAGAGGCGTTCCTTCCACTCGCCGATGTCGTCGTCATGGTTCTGCTCGAAGTCCTCTGCCTCGTTGAGAACGGCGTCGTCGCCCTCGTCGTCCTCGGTCGGCTGCCCCGTCCACGGATGATACAGTGCGATACCCTGCATATCGATTTCCGCCATGAACTCCTGAGCGAGCGATATAAGCTCCTGCTCGGGATTTTCAGCGTCGATATACAGGTCTTCGGGCGGGCTGAGAACGGCGTGATGCTTGTATACGGCGTCGTAATCGTTGTTCGCGGACATCATCCGGGCAGCGCCCATGATGTTGTTGACGATCCCCGGTGCGGTCTTGAGGACCCACTTCGGCGCGCACCTCGGGCACATCGACTGACTGCACGTCCGACCAATCTTGACCATCTCCCCGCAGCAGTCGCAGACGTGAGGAATTGGCTTCCCGCATGTCTCTCGTTTCTCACCGAATCCGGGGAGATCGAGCGCAGCCGGCCGGTACTTCTTCTCGAGCCCGCCGGTGGTCCGTTCGTCGTTGAACGTCTTGGTGTTCGGGTACTTCCGCTCATACTCGTCGATGATGTCCTCTTTCGTGAGCGTGTCCAGGCTCTCGATCACATCGATGATCCGGGCGGCCTGCTCGCGGTCCTCTTGCGAGGCAGCGATGTCCGGCCCGACGGTACTGTACAACTCGGTGTCGTCGTTGGAATCGGTATCAGTCGTCATGGTCGTCCTCCGCCCGCTTGCGACGGGCTCGCGACAGAATCGTTCGGATCGTCGATGCCTCCCACTTCGTGAAGCTAGCTAGCTCCGACGGCGACAGTCCCTCGAGGTCGACCGAGACGAAGACCTCCCGTTCGGCGTCGGTCAGACCGGTGAGGGTCGGCTTCGGGACCATCCCGTCGGTGCGCACGTCGTCGGTCGCCTCGTCGTTGCGCTCCTGGACGCCGTCGAAGGTCCGGAGTGATCCGTCTCGGGTCACGCTACCACCACCACATCACCCTGACAGACGGGGCACGTTTCCCAGCGACGGGGGGACTCTTCCGACTCGGCTCCGCAGTCGGTGCAGCGGAGATGGTACGTCTCGCTCATCCTAGATCGACCTCCGGGACGAGCGTCGGCTCTTCGAGGGACCGCTGAAAGACGGCGCAAAGGTGCGCGCACGGTCCATCATGAAACTGGTAGCCGGGACACGTACAGCGGCCGGCGTAGCCCGCTCCGTCGCCGGCGAGACGGACGACGTGAGTCCGGTCGGAGGTTTCGAACCTGACGGCGAACTCGCCTGGCTGCATCGGCTCGATCTCCGCGGCCTCCTCGAGGGCCCGCTCCCAACTCGAGGTCAGCTCGTCCTCGGCGGCCTCGAAGTCGAGCCGGTCCTCGTCGATCGACGCCGCTGCGGGCTGGCGTCCGTCGCTGCTCATGGGAGACGGCCCTCCTCCGGGAACATGGGTGCCGGACGCGACTCCTCGAGGACGATCTCGCGCTCGATCCTGCAGTCGTTACAGATCGATGGACGGGTCTGCTCGGAACTCGGGACATCCGGCTTGAACCGAAGCGGGACGCCCTCGATACCGCAGTCGTCGCAGGTGCCGATCAGTCCCACCGGAACCACCCCAGCAGCGAGCGGAGTTTGCCGCGGAGCCGATCGCGGAGATCGACGCGCCAAGAGGCGTCGAAATCGACATCGTCGGATCGGAGCGGGAACCGCGGCCGGTCGTGGCCCTCGAGGCAGCGATCGAGCCGGTAGCCGACCCACTTCTTGCAGTGGGGACAGAACCACATCGATTCGTCCCGGTCAGACATCGTCGTCACCCCCTGCGAGTCGCTCCCGAGCGGTCGCTAGGAGATTGCCCATCGTTCCGGGCCGTCGCTCCGTCTTGCGGCCGTACTCACGGACGCCGTAGTCACCGAGCTTCGTCGCTTCGACGACCTCCCGCTCGGCCTCGGTCAGGCGCTCGAGGTCGTCCTCGTCGACGGCCTCGAGGTCGACCTCGTCGACGCGATCGTCGATGCCGGCGTCGTCACTCTCGAAGTCAACGAGGGACGCCTGACTCATGACAACCACCTTGCGCTACGTCTGTCCGCGGATTTTAGTGAGTTCGGTCCAGATAGACACATGGCTCTCGTGGGGGCTCCGGCGGCGTCGGCTACGTGGAACTGGGTGACGCCGACGGAGTTAGTAACGGGAGCCGCATTTTGCGACGGCGAACCCGTCTGTTCTGCATTCTCGTCGGGGCTATAACAAACCGATGGTACCGTGGTGAAAGTGAAGCTCTTCCTTGTCGAGAGGATCATCGAGGATCACCGTCCGGGTAGCAGGTCGGGCAGGGGTTCGCAGACGACCGTCTCATCGCCTCTTTCGGCTTCTGGTCCCACTCGGAACGGTCAGCCCGAAGAACCTGCCCGCACTTCGGATGCCCCTCGTTGTGCGGGTCTTGCCGATGGTAGGAGGTCCTCGAGTTCGACGACGACGAGACGAGGACCTGCTCGACGCCGTCGACGACCGGCTCCGTCGACGCGATCGAGCCGAGCGAGGTCTGTCGCTCCCCGTCGAGCGTCGACTGGTTAGGCTTCATCGCCGTCCTCCTCTCTGATGACGATTTTGCCCTCACTGTCGAGGTCGACAGCAAACTCGACATCGTCGCCCGCGGACATCTCAGCCTGAGAGAGAATATCCGGGGGAATCGTTACAACAGTGCTTGAACCGGCCGATCTCAGTTGACCGTCATCGACCAATTCGCCTGTTTCTGTGTTGACTCTCACCGACATACAAACGCAAGTATGTCGGCATAAGGTTTTAAATCTAATCCCATTCTGATACAGCGGGTTAGTGATGGAGTTGTTATAGAGGTAAGACCGTTGTGATAGGGTACTCAGAACTTGATTAGATTTATCGGCACTATTCCCATAGGACGGAGTAAGATGAGCATGGTCGAGATTGATACAGAGAACAATAAGATTCGAGATAAGCGCACCTTCACGGCCTCGGGAACGAGTACGATTCTTTCGTTCCCTCCGGAACTCTTGGACACCTTGGAACTCGATAAGGGCGACGAGGTCGAGATCGAGGGCGATTGGGCCAGCAGGGAGATCACGATCCGTCCCGTTGAAGACGAAGAATAGATCTCGGTCAAGAAAGCACAGATGACGCTGGATGTCGATCCAGACGAGTCGACGGTGAAAGGTGAGCGCGCGATCCGTTCGTCGGGAAACAGCAGTATCCTCTCGATCCCGCCTTTCATGATGCAGTTGATGGACTGGGAGGAGGACGACGAACTCGAGATGGTTGGTAAGTGGGAAGAGGGGGAGGTAGTCCTCCGGAAAATCGAAGACAGTAACGAAGAGTAGACCCGTCTCGTCGCCCTGAGTGAGTGATAACGTTTTTGTCACGGCAGTCTCGAGACGAACGATATGGCCGAGGGACTGCAGCGGAAGATCGAGGACGCGCAGATAGAGGGCTGGGAGATCCAAGAGGAACGCAACGACAGCGCCGTCATGATCCGGCGGAAGAAGGGGACGCTCACGGCCCACATCCTGATTTTCCTGCTGCTCGGCTGGTGGACGATCGGCCTCGCGAACCTCCTGTATCTCTGCTACAAGTACTTCGTCGACAAGGAGAAGAAAGTCGTCCGCGCCGAATAGACGTTTGTCCCGTTTTCTGTACTGAAACCCGCCGGTCCTAAATCTACCAGTCTCACATACATACCAGACTCATTTTGTAACTAAAGGAAAACGCGGTACTGCGTCGGGCCGGTTCGTGGACGTCGTCGACGTCGACGATCGCGAGCAGCTCCTCGAGGAACGGATCGGGTGGACGGTCGTCAAGATTCGGTCGTCTCCTCGTCGCCGGGGTCGGCGTCGTCCGCGGCCTCCCGGAGTGCCTGCTCCTCGTCGAGCCCTGGCGGTGATCGATACGGGAGCCGGTCGAAGATCGCCCGGCCGAACCCGCGCAGTCTCTCCCGAGCGTAGTACGCCGGACACGCTGCCCCCGCTTGGAACGCCACGAGGACCAGCGCGAGCAACTCGAGGTCGACGGGGAGGTCGATCATCGGAGCGAGCCCCCCATCTGGGTTGCCTGACCCGCGTACAGCCCCTTCAACTCGCGCGGTTCGAACACGAGGACGACATCGTTCTCGGAGGGACCGATCTCCACGTCGACGGGCGTGTACCAGGTATAGTCGACACCCTGCCGCCCGGAACTCGCCACGAGGACGAAATCGTCGTAGCTCGAGCGGAGCGTGTAGATGGTAAAGGTCCCGTCGTTCGCGACTGGTGCGACTGTCGGAAGATCGCCCATTGCCATGATGTACTTCGCATCACCGAGGCGATTCCCGTCAGTATCGATGGCTACACCCCTGAGAACGCGGAAATACGAACCGGGTATCAGTGTAGACCGGCGAACACCCAACCCGGCCGCCGAGCGGCTCGGCGGGGATCGCGCCGTCGCACCGATTCCGAATGGTTCGAACGGGACGGTCTGCCGGAGCGGGTCGTGTCCGGGACTAAGCCGTGCCGTGGTCGTGTACGTCAGCGTTGCCGCCGTCGGTGGGGCTATTGAATCTCTGGCTCGCTGAACCGTCGTCGCCCTTCCTTCACCCGCTGCGGGATCGAAGGGGACGGTCTGCCGGAGCGGGTCGTGTCCGGGGCTGAGTCGTGCCGTGGTTGTGTACGTCGGCGTTGCTATCCCGCCATTCCCTATCGTTGCGGAGGTGGATAGCGTGACCATGCGTTATTCGTGTCTGAGGCCCATACTGAGAACCGTTGAGGTGCTTGCACCGGATTGTGCGAACACTCGGTAGTTGGTGCTGTTATGGGTGAAGTCGTCGCCGTGAGCGCCCCCTTCGCTGGAGTCGTTTGGAATGGTTTGCCTGAGGTACGCGACCGGGACTGTCTTCGCCGTCGTGTTGAACGCCGCTGGGTAGCGGAAAAAGAAGGTGTCGTCTTCACTCGACGGGTTGATAATTCCCCAGTCAGCGTCTTCTACGGGCGAATTGTCGAACCCGACATTACGGTTCGTGTGGGTGCTGTCGGAGTCCGAGTAAGATGTGAACCCGTAGATAGCGGCCTGTGCGATGTCCGACGTTCGGGTGAGTCCGATTAGCGGAATGCCCGGATCGTCAAAGAACCGGTCGCTCAGGTACTCATACGACGTAACGCTGGCGATTCCGTTGTTACCGTCGTTAGAGTTCCACGTGCCGATGTTGAACCCGTCCGCCTTGACGGACATGATGTAACTCACAGAGGTCCCGCGGATCGTGTCCCGGCTCAGGTTGTTGTTCGAACCCCAAACGCCGTACGGCGAGGCAAACCACTGGTAATCGTAGTCCGAATGGTTGGCGTAGGTGGCGTTGAAGTCGTCATACGTTGCCGGTGCGTCGTTGGAAACGTTGCTAACGAGGGCGTTAGCCTCTAAGCCGCTTTGTGAGCCGACGTTGGTGTAGCCGGTCGGGTAGTGGTTCGTGCTATCCCAGTCCGTCGAGATGACGAATTTGATTCCGGAAACGTGCCGCTGGGTGCCGTTCTGTTCGTGCCACTGGCCCCCGCTGAGATACATCAACAGGAAGGTGCCGGTGTTCGAGTCCTGTAGCACCCTGCCGTTGTTGTACCACGAGGTATCGCTGCCGTCGTTCGTGACGTAGGTATCTGCGTCCGACCAATTCGAATAGGTCAGGAGTTCCGTCACGAGGTCGCTCAGTAGCGTTTCGTAGGTCGCCGTTTTCTCTCCGATTACAGTCATTTGTTGGCTTTGACGATTACCTGCGTGTCGTTCGTGTCGTCGCTACGCTTCCGAATCCACGCGCTTGAGGCTCCGAGACCCCCCTCTGGGGCTTCGTGATACGGCGCATCCCCCGGCTCGAGCGGGATCTTCCGATAGTCTCCGCCCGAACGGAACGCGACGTAAATCGGCTCGGTGAATCCCCAAATCGTCACAGAGGACGCTGGGAACCCCCAGTTGAGCCGATTTTCCTCGGTCGAGGTCACCGCGATCGGGCTCTCCGTGACGAAGTACGCGGCCTCCTGGCTGTCCTCGGACTCGGGGTTGAGCGCTTCGACCGCATTCTCCCCGCGATGCTCGAGCAGGAGCGCGAGCAGGAGCCGCTCGGTGTCGCTCTCGACGAGGTCCTCGCCCCACGACGAGGCTCCGACGCCGTAGTCCTCGAGGACGCGCTCGATCGGGCTGTTGGGGCCGACCGTCGATGAACCGATCACGAGGCATCCCCCTCCTGCTCGGTGCCGCCGTCGGTCGCGACTGTCCGGACATCGCGCCGGAGATCGCGCACGGCGGCCGTGTGTTCTTGGATCGCACCGAGCCACTTGCTCCGCTCCTCGCGGCGTTGGTCGCGTTCTTTCAGGTACAGGCGGTACATGAGCAGGAACGCGACGGTCGGGAAGCCGAAGTTGTTGAGCAAGGCGGTGGGCTCCATGTTAGATCAGCCCTCCGGTGAGATCGCCCACGGCGTCGCCAGCACCGTCGACGAAGTTCCCGCCAGCGTCGGTCGCGCCGTCGACGAAGTTCCCACCGGCGTCTGTTGCACCGTCGACGAAGTTCCCACCGGCGTCTGTTGCACCGTCGACCATGTCACCGCCGGCGTCGGCCGCGTCGTCACCGGCACCCATCAGACCGCCGAAGAGGTTGCCGCCGGCGTCGGTGACGCCGTCGACGGTGTCGCCGACGAAGTCGCCGGCTCCGTCCGCGGCGTCGGTGGTGCCGCCCCAGACATCGCCCAGGACATCGCCACCGAAGTCGCTCGCGCCGTCCGCGAGGTCGGTCGCGCCGCCCCACACGTCGCCGATCGCGCCGCCGATCCCGCCGGCCGCGTCGGTCGAGCCGCCCCAGATGTCTCCGAGCGCGCCGCCGATTCCGCCGGCGGCCTCACCAGCGCCCGAGGTCGCGTTCATCAGCCCGCCGAAGAGGCTCCCAGCGGCGTCGCCGACGCCGTCCGCGGCCTGACCGGGGCCGCGGGTCATCTGGATCACGCGCCAGACGATGAACGCGAGCGCGATCGCGCCGATGACCATCGCGACGTTGAACCCCTTGCTGTCTTGGGCTGCATCGCTGATGTTGTCGGAGATGTTGCTCACTGCCTCCGCTGCCGGTTCCGCCGCGTCCGCTGCGCTGTCGGCCGCTTCGCCGGCGGCCAGTGCTGCCGCGGGTCCCGGCATCTAGCTCACCTCCATGTCGATACCGTCGATGGGGCTCGTGAGCCCCTGCGTGTGTGCGTTCATGATCGGATCGTGACGAACACCAGCAGCAGCGCCTGCAGTGCCAGCAGGGCGATCATGATGTCGTCCTGCGTCCACTGCGTGCCGTAGACGAGTCGCGCCGTCGGGCTCTCCGGCGGCTGCTGGGCTTGGTTCTGGTTCGCCGGGCTCGAGGTCGTGGTCGCGGTGGGTTCCGACGACGTTCCCGTCGCGGTGACCGCAAGCTCGCCGGGTCCGGTTCCTTCGGAAAGACCGCCCTGCACGGGAGATCACCCCGTGACTCCGATCATGTCCTGCTTGACGCGCGTTCCCAGCCCCTCGATGCGGGCCTCGGTCTGGAACCGCGGCAGCGATAGCAGGGCGTTGTTCGCTCGAGGCGTCCCGTTGGCCCGCTCGGGTGCCTCGAACGCGACCTTGTACGGCGCGTCGACGGCCACCTGCAGCCGGAATTTCCGGGGAAGGTACGGCTGTAGCGGCGTCCGATCGAACCCGAACGTGATTTCCTGCTGGGCTTGGTCGCGGGTGTGCAGGATCGCCGTCTGCGCCTCCTTGAGCGTCTGGTTGACCTTGCCGCCCGCTCCGGGCGCAGTCTTCCGGATCTCGACCGACGCCGGGTTGCGAGCGACGTAGAACACGTCGAGGTCGGTGTTGGTCCCGCTCGACGTGTAATCGAACGAGTTGGCCCCGTAGTCGACGCTGTCGGGCTGGACGACCGACCCATCTTCCCACAGCAGGAAGTCCTGGGTCGTCGGGCTCTCGATCAGGTTGTGACCGAGTTCGAACGTCTCCGAGTTGTCGGCCGATCCGTCGGTCGTGAAGTGTTCGTGTGCCGGGAGAACGAGCCGAAGCTCGCTGTCCGGGTCGTCCCGGAGCTGGAGCGCCCGCCCCGTCTCGATCTCCGCGACGACCGTCTCCTCTCCCGGGGTCCCGGCTTGAGTGTTGAACTCCCGAAGGGAGACGCTGCCGGGCACCCACGACGCATTTTCGAGTTGCTTTTCGACCGACATTACTCGAGGTCCACCTCCGCCAGCGCCGACTCCTCGAGGTAGATCTCGCTCTGGGAGTGGTCGATCTGCTCGGTCGAATCGACGAGGATGTACGCCTCGTCGATGTCGCGGACCTCGAGACCCTTGCCCTTCAGCGCGTGCTTGACCGCGTCGACTCGCCGGTCGTCCTGCTGGTCCGAGACGGAGTTCTTGATGTAGCTCGCGATGGTTGACTTCGGATCAGAGACGACCTGAATCGACTCGTCGGTCGGGGCCTGGTAGCCGATCGCGACGCGGGTGTCGGCCGGGAGCGGGTTCCCGTTCGAGTCGAGGAACTTCCCGTAGATCGGGATGCCGGCCTTGTCGCCCACGTCGACGCGGTTGCGGAAGAGGACGCCGACGCCGTCCTTCGGGTTGATCGAGAGGACGGGGGTGAGTTGGTCAGGGGTGTTCGTCTGCGTCTCGACGTACTTGCTCGAGTCGCCGAGCGCCGCGAAGAGTTGGAGGCTCATCTACGCCAGCACCTCCTCGATCATGCCCTGCGCGTTGAATCGCTCGGCAGCCTCGCGGACGGCGAATGCGCCCGATCCGAGGGTGAATGCACGGTTGTTGACGACCATCTCGCCGACGGCCATCCCACCGATACCGAAGATCTCCGACGGGAGCATCGTCCCCGTCGCGGTGTCGATGAGGTACGGGACGAGGTAGCCGCCCGCGACGAAGCCGACATCCATCCACACGTCACTGTCAGTCAGGACCTCCGTGGCCTGATCAAATTGCATTGCCATGCGATCAGACCAAACGGCCGAAATCGGATATAAGAGCGCGTTAGAACCGCGTTCTCCCGACACCAAGCGCCGCACGGTGCCGCGATCTGCCGCGGTCCGCCGTCACCGTCGCGATCGACTCCGATCCGCGGGCTCCTCGAGGCTCTGCTCGAAGTCGGCCATCACGATCCCCGCGACCTCCGACCGTTTGAGTTCGTGGCCGCGCCGCTCCTCGAGTTCTTCCTGAATCCGGTTCCACTGTTCGGCCTTACTCCCGCGGAGCGTTACGTCGATTCGCATTCTGAGTTAGTCGTCGAAGGGGTGTTTGATCCGGACTCGGTCGCTGCCGTAGTGCGTGCTGTTGAGCGTCCAATCGCGCGAGTCGATCCGCTGCAGCGTCGTGTCGTCCGAGTAGATCCACTCGGACCCGATCGTGTTGCCCGCGTCGTCGCTGAACCGGCGGAGCGTGAGCGGTTCGCCGTCGACGAGGAGATCGTCGGGGAGCGTCCGCGGGCAGGTTTCGGCGTCGGCCTTGTGAACGTCGGCCGGATACTCGACGATCCCGCGGACCTTGTCGAGGTCGTTCCCGGAGCCGAAGCCGCCGAGCATCGACGCCTGACACTGCGAGGCGATGTCTTCGTCGAGTTTCGCGAATCGCTGGGTGACCCACCCGACGCCCATCCCGTCGCCGTGCCACGTCGTCGCGAGCGTGTCGAAAGCGTCCGGGTAGCCCTTCTCCTGCGGCGCGAGCCGGTGGGCCTCGTCCAACCCGAGGAACGTCCGTTCTTCGAGCTGGGCCAGCGCCTCGATCACCGTCGCGATCGTCTCTCGCCAGGCGTCGTCGGTCATCCCGTCGCGGCCGAGTTGCAGGTTCCCGTTGTCCTCGAGGATCTGCCGCCACTGGGCCCGAGACAGGTTCTCCGTTCCGGGTCGGATGGGGAGCCGCTGCAGGAGTCCCGACTCGACCAGCCCGGTGTACTCGTCTTTGTAGTCGACGAGGATCGTCCGGTCGTACTCCGGCGCGTTCCGCTCCGTGTACGCCTGCAGCCCGTAGCTCTTCCCCCAGTTCGTCCGGGCACCGAACGCGAGGTTCATCCCTCGAGGTCCTCCGCTACCTCGTAGATGCCCTGCTCGGCCATCTCGAGCCCGCCGGCGAGTGCTTCCTCGAGGACGGCTTGGCGTCTCTCGTCGGACCACTCGATGACGGCCTCGCGGAACGTCTCGAGGTCGTCCACGTCGAAGCGTGCCCGGACGTGGGCCGTCGCGAGTTCGTCGACGCCGCCCTCGAGCCCCTGCTCGCGGTATCGCTCCGCCCACGTCTCTTTGGTTTCCTGCCACTCTTCCGCCGTCTGATCGGCGTACTGAGCGGCTTCCTCGGGATTCTCGAGGTCGTGCATCGCCTCTGTGACGTACCATGAGGGGAGCGAGCCGTCGATCATCGCGAGGGCCATCGAGCGGATTTGACCGACGCGGTCGTCGACCGACGGCAGCCCCTCGATGGGTTCGATGTCGTCGCCGGCCGCCTCCTGGAGGTCGGCGACGGCCTCCATCATCCGCCGCTCGCGATGGGCGACGATCGAGAGGAACGCCTCGGCTTGCTGGCTCTTGAAGAACTGTTCTGCCATCGCTTTCCGGGGATCTCCGCCGGTCGCCATCTCTCTAATCATGCTTCCTCCATCGAAAGGTCGTCCATCGAATCTATCGCGCCATCGAGCATCTCCGCGTCCTCGACGAGGACCATCACCGCGAACAGCGATGTGAACGCAACGAGCCCCTGACCGGGCCCGAGGTCGGGATCTCCGCCCCAGTTCTCCGCATACCATTCGTCGAAGTAGTCATCTAAGTCGAGATGCTTCGCGAGTTCCGCGTATTCGTCGATCGCATCCCCTCGATCGTCGACGCCCGACCCCATCCGCTCCTGTCCGAGGGTCGCACCCGCTCCGAGCGCCCTGCAGTAGATGTGACCGGGAGTGAGGTCGTTCGGCGAGTCATCCGCGCCGTCGCCGGCGTCCGGATCGTCCGCTGGGTCGTCGACGTCTTCCTCGTCGCCGGCGTCGCCGGCGTTGTCCTCGGCGTCGGCTGCAGCGACCTGCTCGGCGATCTCCGGGTCGACCTCTGCGTATGCGTCCCCCTCGAGTTCGGGCTCGGGCTCGTCGCCGGCGTCCTCGAGGTCGTCCTCGTCGACGGCTTGATCGGCGTCGCTCACTGCAGCCCACCCCCGGCCTCGCGGTCGATGGCGTTGCCGGTCGACTCGTCCTCGTCGTCCGGAGTCGGGTCGGCCGAGTCGACATCGATCGGGTCCGAGCGCCGGCGTCGCCACAGGTGGATCAGGACGGCGATCGCGACGGCCGCCCCGATCAGGAGTGCGGTCGTCCGGAGGCTCGGGAAGCCGAGCGAGGGGCCGCTCGAGGGGGCCGAGCCGCCGGTCGGGGGACCCGAGCCACCGCTCGAGGGCCCCTGATCGCCCCCTGTCTGCTGGTCGTTCCCTTGGTCGTCTGGGTCCCACGGGTCCCTGCTGTCTGCCGGTTCTCCCCGGTCGTCGCCTTGGTCGTCGTTGGTCGTGGTCATGTCGTCGTCGCTCGAGGGGCTGGTCGAGGGGTCCGAGCCGCCGGTCGAGGGGTCCGACCCACCGCTCGAGGGCCCCTGATCGCCCCCTGTCTGCTGGTCGGTTTGCTGGTCGTCGTCGCTCTCGTCCCCCTCGCCGTCCCCTGCTTTCCCTGCCTCTGGGGCCTCGACCCACGCCCCTTCGTTGCGGGCCTGCTTGTGAGCGGCGTCGCTCATCGCGTTGATGTGGCCCCTGACCCCCGCCTCGTCGTCAAACGGTGGTTGGTCGTCGTCCCATTCGTCCTCGTGCTTCACGCACCCCTCTACGGGGCAGAAATAGCCTGTCATGCGTCGCTCTCGAAGTCCTCGAGTGCTTGCGTGTCGCTGCGCCTCGCTCCGAACTGGCCGAGTCCCTCGCGTTCGTCGGGATCGTCGCTGTCACCTTGTCGGAGGTAGCCGTCTTGCTGGGCCGCACGGAACTCCCTCGAGGGGCCGTCGTCCCCCTCGTCCGGGAGGTCCTCGAGCAGGGCATCTTGCCCGTCGTCGCGACGATCGTCGTCGCCGGCGTCGTCCTCGACATGACGATCGTCGGCCAGCAGCGGGCCCTGATCGTCGCGACGATCGTCGTCGCCGGCGTCGTCCTCGTCCGTGCCGTAGAACCACTCGGTCGGGACGCCGTCGGGATGGTCCTCCATCCACTCGACGGCCGCCTCGAGGGCCTCTCTCCGGGCTGGATAGTTCCCGAGGACCTCCCGGACGAGTTCGTCGAGGTTCCCGACGATGACCTCCGCTCGGCCGCCGTCCGTCGCGACGGTCACCAGCAACTCGCCGCCGTCCATCCGGTCGCGTTTGAGCCGCCACTTCGGCTCGTCGTCGTCGCCCTCGAAGACCCACGAGCCGACATCTCGCTCGAGGACCTCGGGGTCCTCGAGGTCGTCCTCCGGCTCGGTGTCGCCGGCGTCGGCCGCGACTGAACCCTCTGCAGCGAGCTTCGAAAGGGCCTCCTCAAGGTCGCGGAACTCCTCGATTGGGTCCTGTCCGTGCGCTTTGCGGACGCCATTGATCGCCTTCGCTGCGGCCTCTGCGTCCCGTCGCGCCTCGCGAGTCGTTTCGATTGCGTCCTCGATGGCATGAGTCGCGGCATAGTAGCCTTGCCACGCCTGTTTGAGGGCCCCGAGCCAGCGCCCTTCGACCTCGTCCTCGGGGATCTCCTCGTCGAAGTCCGTCAGGAGCGACTGAACCTCGTCCTCGTCGACGCCGCATTCGTCGACCAGAAACTCGCAGGCCTCATCGTCTCCGTCCTCGCAGTGGGTTTCAGCGGTCCCACACTGACCGTCACGGAACCCCTCGACCGATGCGAGCTTATCGTCGACGGAGTCCTCGGCGTCGAGGCGATCGCCCTGCTCGTCGCGAGCCGCTCGCTTCGCGACCTCGCGGTGTTCGTCGACGGATAGGGTCGGGTCGAGATGCGACAGCCAGTCGTCGACGCCCTCGGCCCGCATGATCGCCTTGATCGACCGGGCCCACGGGACGCTGGCCCGCCCCTCGCTGAAGTCGATCGCGTCGCGCTCGTCCTCCTCGAGGGGTAGCTGACTCGTCCCGTCGCGCTCGGCTCGGGTGACCGCCGTCTCGATCGCGGCCTCCTCGAGGACCCGCTCGGGAGTGTCCGACGAGAGAGCGACGGTCTTGAGCCGCCGGTCGTCGTCGCTGCAGAGGTATTCCTCGTTCTCCTCCCGGAACAGGTCGGCGGCTTGCTTCGTCGCAAATTCGAACCGCTCAGTCATCGTCCACCTCGACGGGCTCGTACGTCTCGCGAAAGATCGAGTCGTTGCAGGGATACACCTCACCCTCGACGCCGGTGATGAGCCAGTCGCCGGGCTCGCCGACGACCGTTCCCTCGCGGGTGTCGATCTCGACGCGCTCCTCGAGTCGTTCGGCCTCGATTTCGACGGGACGTTTTCTGTACGTCCCGCTGCTTCCGTATTCATCCGTCATACTCGAGACGGATACTGACCGGTGATATAGCGGGCGAGACGGCTGTTCTTGAGGGTCCGGTCGTGGCCGTCGTAGCCGGTCGGCGGCCGTCCCTCCTGGAGCGTCGATCGCTCGAGGACATCCTCGAGGTCCGGAGTGACGTGCCACGACTTCTGCCCCGCCGGCGTCTCGGCCCAGACGACGGGCCATTCGCCGTCGTAGTAGTAGCCGACCGCGGCCGAGTCCCACGCCGTCGCGACGGCCGTCGCGAAGCCGATCGCGAGCAGGTTCCGATCGTGGTAGACCTCGTCGATGTCCTTCTCAGACATGGTCCTCGAAGTCGACGCCGGGCGCTGCGCCGACCTCCGTGAAGAGCGCCTCGAGCATCTCCTGAAACTCCGCCTGTCGCTCGTTGTTCGCTTCCCGGAGGTCGCGGATGTCCTCGAGGGCCTCGGCCTGTCGCTCCGCTGCAGCGGCCTGTGCGTGCAGGTACTCGAGGATCGTCGCGTCGTGGTCGTTGTGCGAATCGACTTCGTCGGGTCGGGTTAGTGCGTCACCCATGCACCGGACCACAGCGGTCACGTACTTGGCAGGTGACAGAATTGGAACCTGAATAG